>NZ_JBHVYI010000047.1:0-68178 GCF_042880975.1 Streptomyces sp. NPDC058289 | reverse complement strand
GCGCCCTCCCCACACCCCCCCCCGCCTCACGGCCCAACCCCCCCCCACCGGGCCCCCCCTCCCCAACACCCACCGCCCCCCCACTCTCGTTGTGCGTTTCTCAGCGGTGCTTGCGCTTCGCGTCCTCCGCGTCGATCCGCTCCTGCACGGCCTCGGCCTCCGCATCGAGGCTGGACACGGACTCCGTGGCCTCGCGCTCCTTCGCCGCCAGCTCCTCGTCGAAGGAGGCCGGTGGCTCCTCCTCCCGCGCCGACAGCTCGGTCGCGGCCGGCGGCTCGACGAGCCAGTCCGGGTTCGACTGCTGGTCCCACCACTTCCACGCGGCGAAGGCCCCGCCGGCCAGGACGCCGACCACCGCCGCGCCCTTGAACCACCGGGCGCAGCGCGCACGCCGCTCGTGGCGCCGTACGAGCTGCTGGACCTCCTTGGCCGATACCTGGCCGCGCAGCGCCGCCAGCGCCGCCGTCGACCGGGAGGCGGCCTCCTCGGCCACCGGCTGGGCCGCCGCGAAGGCGCTCTCCAGTCGCGGCTGCGTGTAGTCCACGGCGCTCCGGGCCGCCAGGCGGGTCTGCTTCACGGCGTTGGACGCCGCCCGGTCGACATTCGGCGGTACATGGGAGCGTGCCGATTTGATCCGGGGCTGTACGTGGCAGTCGTACGTCTGGCGGGCTTGTTTGGCAGCCTCGCCGGCCGCGTACGACACCTTCGGCGCAAGCCGTTCATTTGCTTCGTTGGCGTAATGCACCGCAGCGTGCTTGGCGGATTCCGCGTACGGCGCCACCACTTCCGCTGCGTGCCGCGCCGTATCCCTGGCACTTGTCGCTGCCAGACGCACGCTTTCCTTGCGGGTCACGGGATCCTCCTCCTCGGTGGCGGACACAGTTCACCTTTCCACCCTTTGTCGGATCATGCCTGCCATACCGCCGACCGGCATGCGCGACAGGGCATACGGGTGGACGATTTCCGTCCGGTGCAGCCCTCCGTGGGAGGATCTGAAACCGACAGTGACGACGCGAGGAAGGCAGATCCGTGGCCGAGAAGCTCTACGCCACCCTGAAGACCAACCACGGCGACATCGAGATCGAGCTTCTGCCGAACTTCGCTCCGAAGACCGTGCGCAACTTCGTCGAACTCGCCACCGGTGAGCGCGAGTGGACACGTCCCACGGACGGCCAGAAGACCACGGACCCGCTCTACGACGGCACCGTCTTCCACCGCGTCATCAGCGGGTTCATGATCCAGGGCGGCGACCCGCTGGGCAACGGCACCGGCGGCCCCGGCTACCAGTTCGCCGACGAGTTCCACCCCGACCTGGCATTCACCAAGCCCTACCTGCTCGCGATGGCGAACGCCGGCCCGGGCACCAACGGCTCGCAGTTCTTCATCACCGTCGCCCCCACCGCCTGGCTGACGCGCAAGCACACCATCTTCGGCGAGATCGGCGACAAGTCCAGCCAGAAGATCGTCGACACCATCGCCGCAGGTCCCACCAACCCGCGCACCGAGCGCCCCCTCGACGACGTGATCATCCACTCGGTCGTCATCGAGAAGCGCAGCTGATCGCAGGGGAACCTTTCGGCCCCGCCCGTCCGTCCTCGATACGTACCGGACGGGCACGGGCGGATCCGCCGCCTCGCCGCCGATCGAGGGGACCGATGGACACCGACCGTCTTCCGGGCTGCTACCGGCACCCGGACCGCGAGACCGGGATCAGCTGTACGCGCTGTGAGCGGCCGATCTGCCCCGAGTGCATGATCAGCGCCTCGGTCGGCTTCCAGTGCCCCGAGTGCGTCCGTGGGGGCTCGGGAACGGGCCACGGCCGGGCCGCGAACGCTCCGCGCACGATCGCGGGCGGGGTGGTCGCAGCCGATCCTTACCTGGTCACGAAGATCCTGATCGGGATCAACGTGGCCGTGTTCCTCGCAGGCCACGTCTTCCCCGGGCTGACGATCCAGCTGGAGCTCCTGGGCCGGTACCGGGAGCAGGTGGGTGGGCCGCTCGAAGGCGTCTCCACCGGCGAGTACTACCGGCTGCTGTCCTCGGCCTTCCTGCACACCGAGCTGTGGCACATCTTCGGCAACCTGCTCGCCCTGTGGTTCATCGGCGGACCGCTGGAGCAGGCGCTCGGCCGGGCCCGCTACCTCACCGTGTACCTGCTGTCGGCCCTGGGCGGCAGCGCCGTGGTCTATCTGCTGACCGAGCCGAACGTCGCGACCCTCGGTGCCTCCGGCGCCGTCTTCGGCCTGCTCGGCGCGACCGTGGTGCTGGCCCGCCGGATGCGGTACGAAATGCGCCCGCTCATCACCATGGCCGTGTTCATGCTGGTGCTGACCTTCGCACCTGGGCTGAACGTGTCGTGGCAGGCCCATATCGGTGGATTGGTCACCGGTGTACTGGTCGCGCTGGGCCTGTTCTGGCCCGCAACGGGTCACGGCGCGCGGAATCGCAAATTCGTCCAGTGGGGCACCTGTGTGGCGGTGTTCCTGCTGGCCACAGCCCTGATCGCGATCCGTACGGCCGAACTTTCCGCACTCACCTGATCACACCGGCGTCAACTCTCCACAGAGTTATCCACAGATCTTCTGTCTTTTCCTCAGGTGTGGATGACGCTGTGGATAACTCATGGGGAGAGCTTGCGGAGTCGGGCTACTTCCACTGCGTGGAGACGCCGAATCCTGCCGCAATGAAGCCGAATCCGACCACAATGTTCCAATTTCCGAGGGCTTCGACCGGAAGCTGGGTCTCGGACAGATAGAAAACGACGATCCATGCCAGACCGACCAAGAAGAACGCCAGCATGACCGGGGCGACCCAGTTGCGGTTCGTCAGCTTGATCGACTGCGGCGTCCGCGTGGGGGGCGGCGTGTAGTCGTCCTTCTTGCGGATACGTGACTTCGGCACGAGGGGCTCTCCTGTCGATGGGCTGGGGACCTGGCCTGCCCCGGGCGTCCGTTAGCGTAGTGGACCTGTGGCGTTGAAGGAGAAGGGTACGTTGAGCAATTCCGACGACTCCTCCGCGGGTCCCCGTCGCCGTGCCAGACCGGTCCGGCTGCTCACGGCCGCCGTTTTCGCCCTGGCCGGCTTGATCTTCGTCACCAGCTTCAACACCTCCAAGGGTACGAACATCCGGACGGACGCCTCGCTCCTCAAGCTGTCCGACCTGATCCAGGAGCGCAGCCAGAGCAACCTGGAGCTGGAGAAGAGCACCGCCACCGCACGCGGCCAGGTCGACGCCCTCGCCGAACGGGACAACGGGAGCACCAAGGCCGAGGACGCCAAACTGGCCGCGCTGCGCGCCGCCTCCGGCACCGAGGAGCTCACCGGCAAGGCCGTGACGGTCACCCTGAACGACGCGCCCCCGAACGCCACGGCCCGCATCCCCAACGTGCCCGAGCCGCAGCCCAACGACCTGGTGATCCACCAGCAGGACCTCCAGGCCGTGGTCAACGCCCTCTGGCAGGGCGGCGCCGAGGGCATCCAGGTGATGGACCAGCGCCTGATCTCGACCAGCGCCGTGCGCTGCGTGGGCAACACCCTGATCCTCCAGGGCCGCGTGTACTCGCCCCCGTACAAGGTGACGGCCGTCGGCGACCCGGGCGCGCTGAAGAAGGCCCTCGCGGCTTCCCCGGCTCTGCAGAACTACCAGCTGTACGTGAACGCGTACGGGCTCGGCTGGAAAGTGGACGAGCACAAGGCGCTGACACTGCCGGGCTACTCCGGCACAGTGGACCTCCACTATGCGAAGCCGCTGGAGTCCGCCACCCCGTGACCGTGACGTCGACGTGCCGCGCCTGCTGGTACGGACGTTCAGCGAGGTGTGCCTGACCGCGGGCTCGCTCATCGTGCTCTTCGTGGCCTACGTCCTGCTGTGGACCGGGGTCAAGGCCGACCAGGCCATGGACGGGGAGATGGCCCGCATGCGCGACCGCTGGTCCGCGGTGCCGGCGGCCGCCCCGCAGCCCGCCCCCGCCCCGTCGGCGGCCGCGGCGACGCCCCCGGCCGCCCCGGAGCCCGGCGCGTACCCGCCGGGCCGGGCCTTCGCCGAGATGTACGTCCCGCGCTTCGGACCCGGCTGGAACAAGCCGGTCCTGGAGGGCACGGGCACCGAGCTGCTGAAGAAGGGGCTGGGCCACTACGCCGGCACGGCCAAGCTCGGCGGCACCGGGAACTTCGCGGTGGCCGGCCACCGGCGCACGTACGGGGACCCCTTCAAGGACATCCCCAAGCTGCGCCCCGGCGACCTCGTGATCCTCAAGGACGCCACCGGCTGGTACACGTACACCGTCCGCGCGGAGCCGCTGCGCACGCTCCCCACGGAGGTCGGCGTGGTCGATCCGGTGCCGAGCCGCTCGCCCTTCACGGTGCTGGGCAAGTACCTGACGCTGACCACTTGCGACCCGGAATGGGGCCACAGCCACCGGCTCGTGGTCTGGGCCGAACTGACCGGTATGCGGACCCTCGCACAGGGCTCACCGGAGGGTTTGGCAAGGTGACCCTCCGCGCCGGGCGGGTGGCTTTAGGCTGTGGACGTACCGCCCCTGCGGTGCGTTGAACGATCGTGGACGAAAAGGACACAGGCGGCATGTACGGCTGGATCTGGCGGCATTTGCCGGGTAACGCGTGGGTACGCGTGATGATCTCCCTCGTGCTGGTGCTCGCGGTGGTGTTCGTGCTGTTCCAGTACGTCTTCCCGTGGGCCGAGCCGCTGCTTCCGTTCAACGATGTGACGGTGGACGAGGGATCGGGAGCGACTCCGTGAGCGCGCGCATTCTGGTTGTCGACAATTACGACAGCTTTGTCTTCAACCTGGTCCAGTACCTCTACCAGCTCGGCGCCGAGTGCGAGGTGCTGCGCAACGACGAGGTCGAGCTCGCCCACGCCCAGGACGGCTTCGACGGCGTCCTGCTCTCCCCGGGCCCGGGGACGCCGGAAGAGGCCGGCATCTGTGTGGACATGGTCCGCCACTGCGCGGACACGGGCGTACCGGTCTTCGGCGTCTGCCTCGGCATGCAGTCGATGGCCGTCGCCTACGGAGGGGTCGTCGGCCGGGCTCCGGAACTGCTGCACGGCAAGACCTCGCCGGTGGTCCACGAGGGCCTCGGCGTCTTCGAGGGACTGCCCTCGCCCTTCACCGCGACCCGGTACCACTCCCTCGCGGCCGAGCCCCCGACCCTCCCGGACACCCTCGAGGTCACGGCGCGGACCGAGGACGGGATCATCATGGGCCTGCGCCACCGCGAGCATGACGTCGAGGGCGTGCAGTTCCACCCCGAGTCCGTGCTGACCGAGTGGGGCCACCGGATGCTCGCGAACTGGCTGGTGCGCTGCGGTGACGCGGGCGCGGTGGAGCGCTCGGTGGGGCTCGCCCCGGTGGTGGGCAAGGCCGTCGCGTGACGGCGCTCGCGCCGTCCGCGCCCACCGAGGGCCGGGCAGCGCGACGCAGGGCAGCACAGGAGGCCGAGAAGCGTGCGCGCACGCGGGGCCGGGGCCGGCGGCGCAGGCGGCCGGCCTCGGGCGGGCCGGTCGTGGTCGTCAGCAGGCTCGCCGGGGAGCTGTTCATCACGCTGGGGCTGGTGATGCTCCTCTTCGTCGGCTACCAGCTCTGGTACACGAACTTCCTGGCGGGCCGGACGGCCGATGACGCCGCCGGCTCCCTGCTCCAGAACTGGGACCGCGATCCGGGTGGGGCCGCCGCCCCGCCCGTGGCGGCGTTCGAGCCGGGCCAGGGCTTCGCGATCCTGTACATCCCGAAGCTGGACGTGAAGGTGCCGGTCGCGGAGGGGACGAACAAGGCCAAGGTCCTCGACAAGGGCATGGTCGGCCACTACGCCGACGGGCCGCTCGCGACCGGGATGCCGGCCGATCCGCAGGGCAACTTCGCACTGGCGGGCCACCGGAACACGCACGGCGAACCGTTCCGCTACATCAACCGGCTGGTGCCGGGGGACAAGATCGTGGTGGAGACCCGGGACGCGTACTACACGTACGAGATGACCTCGCAGCTCGCGCAGACCCCGCCGTCGAACGTGTCGGTCATCAAGCCGGTGCCCGTCGGATCGGGCTTCACTTCCCCGGGCCGGTACATCACGCTGACCACGTGCACCCCGGAGTTCACCAGCACCTACCGGATGATCGTATGGGGCAGGATGACCGGAGAACGCCCCCGCAGCCAGGGTGCTCCGCCCGAGCTGACCAGCCCGTAGAGGATCCGCAGTGTCACGTGTCGCACCGCCCCCGCGCCGCAGCGCCCTCGCGGGGTTCCTGAGCCTGCTGGGCGAGCTCCTGATCACGGTGGGCCTGGTGCTCGGGCTGTTCGTGGCGTACTCGCTGTGGTGGACGAACGTCCTGGCGGACCGGGACGCCTCCGCGCGCGGGGACGCGGTGCGCGAGCAGTGGGACCGGGCGGCACCCTCCCGGACGGCTGCCGCGGCGCCGGGGGCACTGGACACCCAGGGCGGGATCGGCTTCCTGCACGTGCCGGCGATGAAGAACGGCGAGGTGCTGGTCAAACGGGGCACCGGCTCGGAGGTCCTGAACGACGGAGTCGCCGGGTACTACACGGAGCCGGTGAAATCGGCGCTGCCGTGGGACCCGGCGGGCAATTTCGCACTGGCGGCCCACCGTGACGGGCACGGGGCCAAGTTCCACAACATCGACAAGCTGAAGAACGGCGACGCGGTCGTCTTCGAGACCCGCGACACCTGGTACGTGTACAAGGTCTTCGCCGAGCTGAGCCAGACCTCGAAGTACAACGTGGACTCGATCAGCCCGGTCCCCAAGGAGTCGGGCCGGACGGCACCGGGCCGCTACATCACCCTGACGACCTGCACGCCCGTGTACACCTCGAAGTACCGCTACATCGTGTGGGGCGAGCTGGTCCGCACGGAAAAGGTCGACGCGAAGCGAAGCCTTCCGGCGGAGCTGCGCCAGTCCTGAAGCTGTGGATGAGTCGGCGTTGAGAGTGACAGGCTGTCACTCTCAAATCAGCGCAGGACCTGGAGCCGGACTCCGGCGCTCCAGGCCTCCAGAAGCCCCCTGTGGACGGCCGTGACGCCCCCCTGAGCCGCGATGGCCAGGGACTCGCGGGTGAAGGCGCAGGTGGCCACGTAGAGGGCCACATCGGCCTGGTGGAGCACCTTGGAGGAGCCCAGGAACTTCTGCATCTCACCGCTGAGCACGTGCCGGAAGGGCGCGAAGTTCTTGCACTGCACGGCGACCGTCCGCCCGTCGGCGGCACGGGCGCTGATGTCGACCCCTCGATCGCCGCCGTGTCCGCCGTACACCTCGACGTCGGTGCACCCGTCGCGGCGCAGCAGGCCGGCGACGTGCTGCTGGAACTCCTTCCAGGTCATGGCGTCGATGGTGCCGATGACTCCGGTGAGCGCCCTCACGTCCTGGCCCCGCTGGAGGCGGCTGAGCTGGAGGTCGTGCTCGACGAGCCGATGCTGGATCTGCTCGATGTCCTCCCGAAGGGAGGTCAGTTCGTGGCGTGTTCGCCGGAGGTCTCGATGAGGACGTTCAGCATGGGCACGACGGTCTTGCCGAGTACGTCGGTGATCCGGCTGTCGATCCGCTCGTCGAGCTCGTCAGAGCGGGCGCTGTGGACAGAGTTATCCACAGGTTGCGTACGGGCCTCGTCTTCGGCGTCGAGGAGGTACGCACGCACCTGACGTGCGACTTTGCTGTCGCGGAGCAGCATTCCGACGTTCAGGACGGTCCGTCGGGAGTAGAGGGCGATGGCCGCGGCGCGGCTGCTGAGCCCACTGACTTGCTTAAAGTAAGTCAGTTCTGCACCTGTCAAAACCCGATAGCCGTTGGCTGAGAGTTCGTCCCGGTGATCGAACACCAAGGCGTCCATGACCTGGATGCTGAACTCGTAGTAAGCCGCCACCATCGCCGTCGTCACGTGCAGCCCGTCCGGCAGGAGGGACAAGACCTTCACCCTGTCCAGGACTTCTGTGCGCTCCAGGACGCTCGTGCGCAAGGTCCTGGACTCCAGCAGTACCGATTCGTTGATCATGGCCCGTCCCTCCCGGGCGGGCTCCGCTGCCCACCCCGTCCGGGCTAACGAATTTCGTACATATGAAGACACGTCCTACGAAAAACAGGTCCGGCCCCTCTCGTGGAGAGGGGCCGGACCCGTTGGTGCGTGGTGCCGGGTGGCTAGTTGCCGCCGAGGCCTCCGATGAAGCCGCCGCCGCCGTCGTTGCCGCCGTTTTGCTGGTTGTCGGGGACCGTGTTCACGTTGATCACCGCGTTGGGGGCCACCGGGCTGCCGACGACCGGGTCCGTGCTCAGGATCCTCGCCTTGCCGTCGGAGGAGCCCGACAGGACGGATCCGAAGATCAGGCCCCTGGAGGCGAGCTCGGCCCTGGCCTGGTTGATCGTCTTGCCGACCAGGTTCGGGACCGTGAGCTGCTGGACCGGCTTGGCGACCGAGATGTTGACCGTCGAGTTGACGTCGACCTGGCTGTTGATGCCGGGGTCCTGGCTGACGACCGTCTTGGGGGCCGTGCCGGGGGGCGCGTCGACCTCGGTGACGCTGCCGAGCTTCAGCTTGACGGCCTGCAGGGCCTTCGACGCGTCGGCCTGGCTCTTGCCGGTCAGGTCCGGGACGGTCACCTTGGAGATTTCCTTGGCCACCGTCACGGTGATCGTCGAGCCCTTCTCGGCCTCGCCGTTCTTCGGGTTCTGGTCGATCACGGTGCCGGCCGGCCGCTCGGACTCGACCGGCTTCTTCTCGATCTGGAAGCCCTTTTCCTGGAGCGCCTTCTCCGCGTCCGCGATCGCCAGGTTGATGACGTTCGGAACGAGGACCTTGGGGGCGCCCGTGGACATCTTCACCTTGACGACGAAGTTCTTGGCGACCTTGGTGCCCTCGGCCGGGTCCTGCTGGCAGACCGTGCCCTTGGGGGCGGCGTCGCAGGCCATCTCCCCGTCCTGCTGCACGACGACGCCGACGTTGGTGCCGTTCGCCTTGGCCGCTTCGAGGGTTTCGCCGATGAGCTTGGGGACCGCGGGCCGGTTGTCGGCGTTGGAGCTGAAGAGGGAGCGCCCGATCAGGATCGCGCCGACCAGCACGAGGATGCCGGCGGTGACCAGCAGGATCGTGGAGGCCTTGCTCTTCTTCTGCGGACGCCGGCCGCGGCCGCCCTGGTCGTAGCCGCCCTGGTCCCCGTGCCCGTATCCGCCGTCGCCCGGGGGCATCGGCGGGAGCATGGAGGTCTGGTTCGGGTCGGCGGTGCGCAGGGCGGTGGTGGGCTGGTCGTAGCCCTGGTGTCCGTAGCCGTTGCCCTGGTCGGGGTAGCCGTAGCCGGCGACGCCCATGGAGGCGGTGGCCGCGACGGGCTGGCCGTCGAGGCAGGCCTCGATGTCGGCGCGCATCTCGTCGGCGGACTGGTAACGGTAGTCGGCGTCCTTGACCAGCGCCTTCAGTACGATCGCGTCCATTTCGGGCGTGATCTCGCTGTCGAAGTTCGACGGGGGCTGGGGCTCTTCCCGTACGTGCTGGTAGGCGACGGCGACCGGGGAGTCCCCGATGAACGGCGGCCGGACGGCGAGGAGCTCGTACAGCAGGCAGCCGGCGGAGTAGAGGTCGGAGCGCGCGTCGACCTGCTCGCCCCTGGCCTGCTCCGGGGAGAGGTACTGGGCGGTGCCGATGACGGCGGCGGTCTGCGTCATGGTCATGCCGGAGTCGCCCATGGCGCGGGCGATGCCGAAGTCCATGACCTTGACCTGGCCGGAGCGGGTCAGCATGACGTTGGCGGGCTTGATGTCGCGGTGCACGATGCCGGCGCGGTGCGAGTACTCCAGCGCCTGGAGGATGCCGATGCACATTTCCAGGGTGCGCTCGGGCAGCAGCTTGCGGCCGGAGTGCAGGAGCTCGCGCAGGGTCGAGCCGTCGACGTACTCCATCACGATGTACGGGATGGAGATGTTGTCGACGTAGTCCTCGCCGGTGTCGTACACGGCGACGATCGCCGGGTGGTTGAGCGACGCGGCCGACTGGGCCTCGCGGCGGAACCTGGCCTGGAAGGACGGGTCGCGGGCGAGATCGGCGCGCAGGGTCTTGACGGCGACGGTACGGCCGAGCCGGGTGTCGTGGGCGAGGTAGACCTCGGCCATGCCACCGCGGCCGAGCACGTGGCTCAGCTCGTACCGGCCGCCGAGGCGACGCGGCTCTTCCATAACGTGCAGCCCTCTCCGTCAGTCCCGACCGCACCCGTGTGTGGTCCGGCGGTGTGCTGTTCGCGCAAAGGCTACCGGCCGATCGTCGGTGATCGGTTCGTGACCACAGGCTGATACCGGACCGGTACCGTACGCTCGGATCCGAGCGGGAACGGTGACCCGGATCACATCTGTGTGCCCCTTGCGGCTCTCGCGTGGCGCTCGGCCCCGCCCGTCACCCCTTGTTGCTCTTGAGCACGGCTTCCATGACGGCCTTGGCGACCGGGGCGGCGAGGCCGCCGCCGCTGATGTCCTCGCGGTCCGCTTCGCTGTCCTCGATGACGACGGCGACGGCGACCGGCGAGCTGCCGTCGGGGTTCTCGGCGTAGGAGATGAACCAGGCGTACGGGCGCTTCTTGTTGCCCTCGCCGTGCTGCGCGGTGCCGGTCTTGCCGCCGACGACGGTGCCCTTGATCTTGGCCTTGCCGCCGGTGCCGTTCTCGACCACGTTGACCATCATGTCCCGGACCTTCTTCGCGTTCTCCGGGGAGAGAGGCCGGCTCATTTCCTGCGGCTCGTGCTTCTCGATGACGTCGACGTTGGGCGACTGCAGCTGGTCGACCATGTACGGCTTCATCAGCTTGCCGTTGTTGGCGATGGCGGCCGTGACCATGGCCATCTGCAGCGGGGTGGCCGCGGTGTTGAACTGGCCGATGGAGCTCTGGGCGTTGCCGTCCCTGCTCATGGTCTTGTCGTAGACGCTGGCGAAGGCGCGGACCGGGGTGTCGATCTTGTCGTTGTTGAAGCCGAACTTCTCGGCGGTCTTGACCATGTTGTCCCGCGTCACCTTGTCGCCCATGTTGGCGAAGACGGAGTTGCAGGACACTTCCAGTGCCTTGTTGAGGCTGGCCTTCCCGCACCCGGAGGCGTGGTTGACCATCTCGGTCTTGGTGCCCGGCAGGATGTACGGGTCCTCGGTGTCGGTCGGCGCGTTGATGTCCGTGACGACGCCGTGCTCCAGGGCCGCAGCGGCGGTGACCACCTTGAAGGTGGAGCCGGGCGGGTAGGTCTCGCGCAGGGCGCGGTTGACCAGCTTCTTGTCCTCGCTGTCCTTGAGCTCGACCCAGGCCTTCTCGTCGGCCTTGGAGTTGCCGGCGAAGGAGGTGGGGTCGTACGAGGGGGTGCTGACCAGGGCGAGGATCGCGCCGGTGCGCGGGTCGATGGCGGCTACGGCGCCCTTCTTCGTGCCGAGCTGCTTGAAGGCGGCCTTCTGCGCGGCGGCGTTGAGCGTCGTGACGACGTTGCCGCCCTGCTTCTTCTCGCCGGTGAACATGCCGATCGTGCGGTCGAAGAAGAGCCGGTCGTCGTTGCCGGTGAGGATGCCGTCCTCGAGGGACTCGAGCTGCGTGGAGCCGAAGGCCTGCGAGGCGTATCCGGTGACGGGTGCCCAGAGCTCGCCTTCGAGGTAGCCCCGCTTGTACTTGTAGTCGCTGCCGTCGGTGACGTCGGAGCGGGTGATCGGCTTGCCCTCGACGATGATGTTGCCGCGCTCGGTGGCGTACTGGGCGATCTGGACCCGGCGGTTCTCCTTGCGGGTGCTCAGCTCCTCGGCCTTGACGTACTGGAGCCAGTTGGTCCGCACGAGCAGTGCCAGGACGAGCAGTCCGCAGAAGATCGAGATGCGGCGCAGGGGCTTGTTCATGACGGGCGGACCACCTGGGTCATCTCGGAGTCGGGGGACGGTGCGGGGGCCGGGGCAGGGCGGCGTGCGGTGTCGCTGATCCGGATGAGGATGGCGATGAGGATCCAGTTCGCGAGGACGGACGAGCCGCCGGACGCGAGGAAGGGCATGGTCATGCCGGTCAGGGGGATGAGGCCCATGACTCCGCCGGCGACCACGAAGATCTGGAGCGCGAAGGCGCCGGAGAGGCCGATCGCGAAGAGCTTGCCGAAGGGGTCGCGGGCGGCGAGGGCGGTGCGCACGCCCCGCTCGATGATCAGGCCGTAGAGCAGCAGGAAGGCCATGACCCCGGCGAGCCCGAGCTCTTCGCCGACGGTGGAGAAGATGAAGTCGGAGTTGGCGGCGAAGCCGATGAGGTCGGAGTTGCCCTGTCCCCAGCCGGTGCCGAGGACCCCGCCGGAGCCGAAGCTCATGATCGACTGGCCGACCTGCTCGCAGGCGCCGGACTTGCTGTAGCAGGCGAAGGGGTCGAGCCAGGCGGTGACGCGGGCCTTGACGTGGCTGGCGGTGGCGCCGACCACGGTGGCTCCGCCCACGCTCATGAGGAGGCCGATGACGATCCAGCTCGTCCGCTCGGTGGCCACGTACAGCATGATCACGAACATGCCGAAGAAGAGCAGCGAGGTGCCGAGGTCGTTCTCGAAGACCAGGACGAGCAGGCTCATCGCCCAGATCATCAGGATCGGGCCGAGGTCGCGGCCGCGCGGCAGGTAGAGGCCCATGAAGCGGCGGCTGGCGAGCGCCAGGGCGTCGCGCTTGACCATGAGGTAGCCGGCGAAGAAGACGGCGATGACGATCTTCGCGAACTCGCCGGGCTGGATGGAGAACCCGCCGACGCTGATCCAGATCTTGGCGCCGAAGACGTCGGCCCCCAGACCCGGGATCACGGGCAGGATCAGCAGCACGAGCGAGGCGGCCATGGAGATGTACGTGAACCGCTGGAGCACGCGGTGGTCCTTGAGGACCAGCAGTACGCCGGCGAACAGGGCGATGGCCAGGGCCGTGTACATCATCTGCCGGGGCGCGGACTCGGAGAAGGTTCCGAAGGACCGCTTCGCCAGGTTCTGCAGGCGCTCGGACTGGTCGAGGCGCCAGATCAGGACGAGGCCCAGCCCGTTGAGGAGCGTGGCGATCGGCAGCAGCAACGGGTCGGCGTACTTGGCGTAGCGCCGGACGACGAAGTGGGCGATGCCCGCCAGGACGCCGAGGCCGAGCCCGTAGGTGAGCATGCCCGGGGGCAGCTTCCCGTGGAGCGACATGCCCGCGTTGGCGTAGGCGAAGATCGGGATGACCACGGCGAAGGCGAGCAGCAGGAGCTCGGTGTTCCGCCGGCTCGGCGCCTCGATGGCGCCGATGGTGGTCGTGTTGGTGACAACGCTCATGGTGTGGCGGGCCCCCTGTGCCCGCGTATGTCTACTGCTTCTCGCACAGGCCGACGACCTGCTGCTCGGCGGCAGTCAGGACGGGGCCGGGTGTTTGGTTGCCCGCCGCCTCTGCGGCACGCCGCTCCTCGTCCTTCTTGCACGCGGAGGTCTGGGTGCCGAGCTCGTCGATCTTCGTCCGGGCGGAGTCGAGGCTGCTCTCGCTGATCGTGTCCACGACCTGCTTGCGCTTGAAGGGCGGCAGGTACTTCAGTTCGATGTCGGGGCGGTCGGTCTCCACCTTGGAGAGCTCCAGCGGTCCCAGCTTCTGGCTGATCCCGCGGAAGAGCGCGACGTGCTCGTCCTTGACCCCGACGTAGAACTGCGTCTGCGTCCAGCGGTAGCCCGCGTACAGGCCGCCGCCGATGACACCGAGGACCACGAGCAGCGTCAGCGTGCGCGTGGTCCACTTGCGGCCCTTGCCGCGCCGCCGACGAGGGTGGTCGTACGTGTCCTCGTACCCGGAGTCGCCGTCGTACGGGTCGGGCTCGCCGAAGCTGCCGTACGCGTCGGCTCCGCCGCCCTGTCCCTGGGCGCCGTAGCCGCCGTAACCCGGGGCCTCGCCGCTGCCGGGGGGGCCGAAGGCGCCGGCGGGCGGGGGGCTCTGGCGGCCGAGCCCGGAGGCGCGGCCGGCCGGCGTCTGCATGGCGTTGCCGCCGTCGAAGAGCTGGTGGTGCTGGTTCTCGGCGACCGCGCCGACGACGACCGGGGTGTCGTTGACCTGCGCGGCCAGGGTGTCGCCGCTGTCGGTGTCGAGGACGTCGGCCACGATGCAGGTGATGTTGTCGGGGCCGCCGCCGCGCAGCGCGAGCTGGATGAGGGAGGCCACGGTCTCGCGGGGGCCGTGGTAGTCGGCGAGGGTCTCCTCCAGGGTCTGGTGGGAGACCACGCCGGAGAGCCCGTCGGAGCAGATCAGGTAGCGGTCGCCGACCCGGACCTCGCGGATGGAGAGGTCGGGCTCGACGATGTCGCCGCTGCCCAGGGCTCTCATCAGCAGGGAGCGCTGCGGGTGGGTGGTGGCTTCCTCTTCGGTGATCCGGCCCTCGTCGACGAGGCGCTGCACCCAGGTGTGGTCCTGGGTGATCTGCGTGAGGACGCCGTCGCGGAGCAGGTAGGCACGGGAGTCGCCGACGTGGACCAGGCCGAGGCGCTGGCCCGTCCACAGGAGGGCGGTGAGCGTGGTGCCCATGCCCTCGAGCTGGGGGTCCTCCTCGACCATGACGCGCAACTGGTCGTTGGCGCGCTGCACCGCGGTGCTGAGCGCGGTGAGCATGTCGGAGCCCGGAACGTCGTCGTCGAGCTGCACGAGGGCGGAGATCACCTCGGAGCTGGCGACTTCGCCGGCGGCCTGGCCGCCCATGCCGTCGGCGATCGCGAGGAGACGGGGACCGGCGTAGCCGGAGTCCTCGTTGCCCTCCCGGATCATGCCCTTGTGCGATCCGGCGGCGAACCGCAGGGACAGACTCATGCGCACCTGCCCTGTCGACGCCTCGGGGTACAACCGGTCTCGAGCCACACTGCCCACCCTCCGGCCTGGAGCGCGCTCGGGTCCGTGTCCCCGGTGGGACGGACCGCTGCGGCTCGCTCGCTCCGCTCGCTCATTCTCGTACTACTTCCGCAGCTCGATGACGGTCTTGCCGATGCGGATCGGGGCGCCCGGCGGAATGGGCGTCGGGGTGGTCAGCCGGGTCCGGTCGAGATACGTGCCGTTGGTGGACCCGAGATCCTCGACGATCCACTGACCGTCACGGTCTGGGTAGATCCTGGCATGCCTGCTGGAGGCGTAGTCGTCGTCCAGCACGATCGTGGAGTCGTGGGCGCGGCCCAAAGTGATCGTCTGGCCTGCGAGGGCCACCGTGGTGCCCGTGAGGGTGCCCTCGGAGACGACGAGTTTGGTCGGCGCACCGCGGCGCTGGCGCTGCTGCGGTGGAGCCGCGGGCTGGCGGCCCTGTTGCGCCGCCGGGGCGCCGGAAGCGCCCCCGCCGCGTCGGGAACCGCGCTGCGTGACTCTCGTACCGAAGAGATCGCTGCGGATGACCTGAACGGCCACGATGACGAACAGCCACAGAACGGCCAGGAAACCCAACCGCATGACCGTCAGGGTCAGCTCTGACATTGCCCCCGCTTCACCCTTCGGCTTGCCGGTAAATGATGGTGGTGCTGCCCACGACGATCCGCGAACCGTCGCGGAGCGTAGCGCGGGTGGTGTGCTGCCCGTCCACCACGATGCCGTTGGTGGACCCTAGATCCTGGATCGTCGAGGGCGTTCCGGTCCGGATCTCACAGTGCCGGCGCGATACGCCGGGGTCGTCGATCCGCACATCGGCCTCGGTGCTCCGGCCGAGTACGAGCGTAGGGCGCGAGATCTGATGGCGGGTGCCGTTGATCTCGATCCAGTGGCGCCGGACGGCGCCGCCGGTGGGTACGGGAGCCGGTCCGCCCGGTCCGCCGGCGCCCGGCCGGCGTGCGCCGGGTCCGCCCGGGGGCGGTCCTGCGGGCATGGGCGGCGCGGAGGCCGGGGGGTACCCGTAGCCGCCGGGCTGGGCCGGGGGGGCCTGGTGGCCCTGTCCCTGGCCCGGACCAGGCTGGCCGGGGGACTGGGAGGTGCTGGCGGCGAGCGTGCGGCTGCGGACCCGGTAGAGCCCGGTGTCCAGGTCGTCGGCCTTCTCCAGCTGGACCTTGATGGGGCCCATGAAGCTGTAGCGCTGCTGCTTGGCGTAGTCGCGGACGAGGCCCGCGAGCTCGTCGCCGAGCTGGCCCGAGTAGGGGCTCAGGCGCTCGTAGTCGCCCGTGCTCAGCTCCACGATGAAGTCGTTGGGGACGACGGTCCGCTCGCGGTTCCAGATGGTGGCGTTGTTGTCGCACTCGCGCTGGAGGGCGCCCGCGATCTCCACCGGCTGGACCTCGGACTTGAACACCTTGGCGAAGGTGCCGTTCACCAGACCTTCGAGTCGCTGCTCGAACCGCTTCAGGACTCCCATGGGGCACCTCCTCCGTCGTTGTCGCCCTGTACTGCTTACTGATCGTATCCACGCGTGGCGGATTCGGGTGGTTCCCCATCGGTCACGTGCGCATGAGTGTTGGTCCTCACAAGCGATCGTAGGGGCGCCCCGAGGACAGTGTCCCGCACCGGCGGCCGAGTGCGGGAGGGGCGGTCGCCGGCGGGCGTCGGGAGAGCACGAAAAGCGATGTGAATCCAGCCCCTCCGACGTGCTAATGTTCCGATGTCGCCAGGGGAACGGCCCGCAAGGGAAGAACCGCTGGTAGTCACTTTGCGCGAGTGGCGGAACGGCAGACGCGCTGGCTTCAGGTGCCAGTGTCCTTCGGGACGTGGGGGTTCAAATCCCCCCTCGCGCACATGTGAAAGAGCCCTCGCTCCGGAGAGATCCGGAGCGAGGGCTCTTTCGTTGTGCCCCGGATCCGTGGGTGCGGGGGTGACGAGGGTCTCGGGTGGTCGGGCCGGGCAAGATCCGAAAGAGACGGCCTAGCGCGGGGCCGGCGACGTGATGGCCGCTCGCGTGGTGGCCAGGGCTTCGTGCGCGAAGAAGGCCGTGACCTCGGCCGGGGCGGCGCCGGAGCAGGTGTGGACCAGGTCCCACAGGTCGCACCAGGAGCGGCGGACGACGGCGGCGAAGGGGTGGTCGTCCAGGGCCGCCGCCGCGGCGACGGCCTGGAGCCGCATCAGGGGGAGGGGTTCCTCGGCGAGGAGGCGGTCGCTGGCGCGGGCCATGGCGTCCAGCGCCTCGGTGCCCCGCAGTTCTGCGGCGGCCAGCTCGTACACCGCGGCGGTCCGCTCGAAGGAACGGACCGCCGCGGCCTGGAACAGGGCGCGCTTGGTCGGGAACAGCCGGAACAGGTACGGCTGGGAGACCCCGACCCGGCGTGCGATCGCCTCCGTCGAGGTGCCGTGGTAGCCGCCGGTGGCGAACTCGGCGATCGCGGCCCGGAGCACGGTCTCCCGGCGTTCGTCCGCGCTCAGCCTCACGCCGGCCCGCGGGGCGACAGCCCGCGGGACACCGCCAGGGGGTCCCAGTCGGCGCCGCGGTCCGGGAGCAGCGCGGGGTCCCCGAGCACCGAGCCCGAGTGCACCTCGTGCATGAGGCGGCGGCCCAGGATCTGGCCGGCGCAGGCGATGCCGCTGACGGCCGAGCCCGTGATGCCGTTGCCGTAGCGGGTGTTGGCCCCGGCTATGTGCAGGCCCTCGATGAGGGTGGCCGTGTCCGGGCGGGCGCCGGTGGCGCCCCACTGCGCCATGCCGAAGGGGGTGCCGCCGGTGGAGAGCGTGTACCGCTCCTGGGTGAGCGGGGTCGCCGTCTCCAGGTGGGTGATGTGGCCGCGGAACGGGCCGAGGACCTCCTCCGCGGCGTCCAGGACGGCTTCGGTGAGCCGCGCCTTCTCCTTGCGGTACACCGGGTCGTCGCGGTACGTACCGCCGTCGGCGACTCCCCAGCGTTCGAGGCCGGGCGGGCAGAGCGTCATCAGCTGGAAGTTGGAGTGGCCGGGCGGGCAGATGCGGCGGCCGACGTGGTCCTTGCCGGAGGCGAAGGACATGAAGAGGAAGTCGGTGGTGGAGGACGGGGCGCCGGAGCGGAGGTCCTCGTAGTAGCGGCCGATGTCCTCGCCGCGGTACCACCACACGTTGGCGTGGCGCTCGATGTCCTTGTCCAGGGCCACGTAGACGGTGGCCCAGGGCAGTGCCATCCGGGCGTCCCTGGTCTTGGCGGCCAGGCGCCGGGGCAGCCGGTCCTCGCCCACCAGCTCGAGCATGGTGCGGCGGTAGTCGGCGTTCGATACGACGACCGGAGCCGTGGCGCCGGTCCCGTCCGCGAACTCGACGCCGCGGGTGCGGCCCTCCTCGATCGCGATCCGCGTCACCCTGGCGCGGGTCCGCAGGGCCCCGCCGTGCGCGCGGATCACTTCGAGCAGCCCCGAGGCGAGCATCTGCCCGCCCCCTTGCGGGTAGTAGGCGCCGCGGACGTAGTGGTCGATGAGGGTGGCGTGCGTGGCGACGGTGGCCTCGTCCGGCGACATCCCGTAGTTGGGTGACTGGGCGGCCAGCAGGGTGCGGGCGCGGGTGGAGAGCGCGCAGTGGTCGAAGAGCTCGGTCAGCGTGCGCCGGCCCCAGGCCACCGACTGCGGGGCGAGGCGTTGCAGCTCCGCCATGGGCAGGTCCGCGGCGGAGACGATGGCGTCGCGGCGCTCGGCGCCGAGCCCGGCCACGACGTCCAGGAAGGTGTCGATCCCGGCGGCGTCCGCGGGGCAGGCCTCCTGGAGCCGCTCGCGGTACCGCTTCCAGTCCGCCGGCATGTCGAGGGTGGTGCCCCCGGCCACGATGCGGTCGAAGCCGTCGGGGTCCATCTCCTCGTACGGGACCCTGCCGCGCAGCCCCAGACCGTCCAGGATGGCGGGCAGGATGCCGTCGGGGCCGCAGTCGCCGAGGTAGTGCACGCCCACGTCGAACTCGTAGGCGCGGCGTCTGCGGAACACGTGGCTGTTGCCTCCCGCGACCGCTCCCTGTTCGGCGACCAGCACCCGCTTGCCGCCGACCGCGAGGTAGGCCGCGCACACCAGGCCGCCGATGCCCGAGCCGATGACGATCGCGTCCCAGTGGGTGCGGGCGGCCGCGTCCGTGGTCGGGTTCGCGGGCGTGGTCGTGTGCGTGGTGGTGTTCATGCGGCGCTCCGTACGAGGGTCCTCGGGACGGCGGGCAGTTGACCCGGTTCCGAGATGGTCAGGCGGGAGACTCGAGGCGCGGTCTGGCGGGCCAGTGCGGTGAGGCTGCGGCCGGGGCCGACCTCCACGAACATGTCGCAGTACAGGCCGTCGGCCATCGCGAGCACCGACTCCGCCCAGCGCACCGGGCCGGTCAGCTGGCGCTCCAGCAGGCCCGGCCAGTCGTCCGTGCCGTGGTGCGGCTGCGCGTCCGTGTTGGCCACGACGGGCGCGGATCCGCGGTGGAACTCCGTGGCGGCGAGGGCGGTGGAGAAGGCCGCCGCCGCGTCGGCCATCAGCGGGGTGTGGAAGGCGCCGCCGAGGGGGACCGGCAGGATCCGGGAGGCCCCCAGCTCCCGTGCCAGGGTGCGGCAGCGGGCCACGGAGGCCGGGTCGCCCGACAGGACGGACTGCTGGACCGAGTCGAGGTGCGCCACCCAGACCCGGCCGCCGGCCTCGCGCACCGACTCCGCGGCGCGCTCCAGGGCTTCGGGGGAGAGCCCGTGCACGGCCGTCATGGTGCCGGGGTCCGCGGCGGACGCCTCCTGCATGGCCTTGCCGCGGGCGGCGACCAGGCGTACGCCCTCGTCGAAGCCGATGATCCCGGCGGCGACGAGGGCGGAGTACTCGCCCAGGCCGTGGCCGGCGCAGACGAGGGGCCGGGCGGCCGCGGGCAGGGCCCGTCTCAGATCGGCGAGGATCACCATCTCCAGTACGAAGGTGGCGATCTGGGCGCCGTCCGTCCGCGGCGGGTGGTCCGCGCCGCGGGCGGGGTCCAGCAGCAGGGCGGCCACGTCGTGCCCGGAGACCTCGCTCGCGCGCTCGGCCAGGAACCAGCTCGGGGAGTCGGCCCAGGGCCGCCCCATTCCGGGACGCCGCGCATCCTGGCCTGGAAATATCAAAGCCAAACGTGGACCGCGCAGACCATGCAGACCGCTCATCTCGACCTCTTCCGCCGTCCCGATATCACCGTCCCGGTGATTCTGGCAGGGAGGTTTAGAATCTCGATAAACCCTCGATAAACCGTCGATAAAACCCCAGGCAAATGCTGGGCGAAGAGGGGTGAGTTGCGGCGTTGTCACTTTTGAGGAATGTGCTGCCTCTTTGGTTGAGTGGGCCTTGCTCGGTCAATTCATGCCCGCATACGGTCCTCATCGAAACGGTTCGAAGGCGACGAGAGGCAAGCGCATGACTCAGCAGACCGTGGCATCCGTGAGCGACTACTACGCGGCTGTCAGTGCGATCGTGAACGAGGAGCTCGAGCTGGAGGAGGGCGAGCTCACCGACGGTGGCCACTTCATCGACGACTACGACAGCGACTCGCTCTCCCTCATCACCGTCGTTGCCAGGATCGAGAAGGAATTGGGTGTGGTCATTCCGAAGACCGACCTCACCGAACTCGTGAACCTGCGTCTCCTGGTGGACGGTGTCGAGCGGTACGCCAAGGAGAACCCGAATGGCTGAGACCGGACCCGTGCGTACTGCCGGCAAGGCGGCGGGAACGTACCGCCGGGTGGTCATCACCGGGCTCGGCGCGGTGTCTCCGGTCGGTATTGGCGCCGATGTATTCGCCGCTGCGATCCGTGCGGGCGAGAACGGCATCGCGCCGATCGAGAGTTTCGACGCGAGTGCTTTCCCGCGGCGCAATGCCGGCGAGGTCCTCGATTTCGATCCCGCCGACCACCTCAAGCGGCTCGACCCGGCCCGTTGGGGCCGCAGCGGCCTGCTGGCCGCCGCGGCCGCCCGGCTGGCCATCGTCGACGCGGGGATCGACGAGGGCCAGCTGGAAGCCGCCGGGGCCGGCGCGATCATGGGGACGACCAGCGGGGAGTCCGCCGTCGTCCAGGAGCTGGCCGAGCAGTGGATCCAGGGCGGACTGGAGTCGATCGACGGCGGGCTGGCCGGGCAGACCCCGGCCGCGCGGATCGCCAACGCGGTCAGCTCCGAGCTGCTGTTGAGCGGCGACACCCAGACGATCCCGACGGCCTGTTCCGCCTCCAACTACGCGCTCGGGTACGCCTTCGACCTGGTCCGCAGCGGTGAGGCCGACGTGATGCTGGCGGGCGGCGCCGATGCCGTCAACCGGCTGACGCACGCCGGGTTCTACGCCCTCGGCGCCATGGCCGAGGACGTTCCGCGGCCCTTCGCCGCGGACCGCTCCGGCATCGTCACCGGCGAGGGCGGCGCGGTGCTGGTCCTGGAGTCGTACGAACACGCGCAGCGGCGTGGGGCCCGCATGTACGCCGAGGTCCTCGGGTACGCGGCGAACTGCGACGCCTCCCACATGGTGCACCCCGACGCGGCCAGCATCGCGTCCGGCATCCGGGCCGCGCACGAGGCGGCGGGGGTGGACCCGGAGCAGATCGACTACATCTGCGCGCACGGAACGGGCACCCCCACCAACGACGCCACCGAAGTGGCGGCGGCGCGCGAGGTGTTCGGCGACCGCATCCCGCCGATCAGCTCGATCAAGTCGATGCTGGGCCACACCATGGGCGCGGCCTCCGGGTTCGGCGCGATCGCCTGCTGCAAGGCGCTGGAGCAGGACTTCCTGCCGCCCACCGCGCACGTCACCGAGCCGGACCCCGAGCTCGGCGAGGGCGTCGACTGCGTGCCGGGCGTCGGCCGCGAGGCCCGCCTGAACATCGTGCAGAACCACGGCTTCGCCTTCGGCGGGAACAACGTCATCACCATCCTGGGGAGGGTTTCGTGACCGTCAGGCCCGCCAAGAACACAGCAACAGGCGCTGCCGAGGAGCGGAAGGTGACCGTCGTCGAACCGCTCTACGTGGCTTCGGCGGGAGTCGTCTCCGCGGCCGGTCTGGGGCTGGACGCGCTGGCCGAGCGGCTGCTCGGCGGCGGCGAGGCCAACGACGAGCCGGTCGGCGAGGACGCGGCGGCGTACCCGCCGCGTCCGATCCGCGCGGTACGCGGCCTGGACGTCAAGGAGCAGCTCGGGCGCAAGGGAACCAAGTACCTGGACCGCCTGACCGCCTTCGGGCTGGTGTCCTGCAAGGAGGTGCTCCGGGGGATCGAGGTCGACGGGGCGCGCACGGGCGTGGTGCTCGCCACGAACACCGGGTCGGTGTCCACGCACAGCACCCTGCTCTACGACACGCTGACGCTGGAGAAGCCGTACCTGGTCAATCCGGGCCGGTTCCCGAACACCGTGATGAACAGCACCACCGGCCAGATCGCCATCCGCAACGGACTGCGCGGCCTCAACGCCACGGTGGCGGGCGGCCAGACGGCCTCCCTGCTCGCCTTCCGGCACGCCCGGCTGGCGCTCACGCTCGGGCGCGCGGACCGGCTGCTGGTCGGTGGCGTGGAGGAGCTGAGCGCTCCGGCGGCCTGGGGCTGGCACCGTACCGGGGTGCTGCGGGAGGGTGCCGCGCTCGGCGAGGGCGGCGCGGTGTTCACGGTCCAGCCCGACCGGCCGGCCGGGGGCGAGCTGGCCGAGCTCCTCGCGTGCGAGTCGCGGTTCACCCCCGATCCGCGGGACTACGCTGACGGTCTGGCCTTCGCCGTCTCGCGTGCGCTGGAGCGCAGCGGGGTCGAACCGGGCGAGGTCGACGTGGTCTCCCTCGGGGCCGTGCACCAGCGCGGTCTGGAAGCGGTCGAACGGCGCGGCGTGCGGGTCGCGCTGGGCGGTGAGCCGTCGCAGACCCTGCGGATCGCCGACGCGCTCGGTGAGACGTACAGCGCGAGCGGCTCGATGCAGCTCGCCGGTCTCCTCGCGCTGTGGAAGGCGCAGCCGCCCGTCTCACGGGTGACCGCGCTCATCACCTCCGTGGGGTGGGACGGCAACGCGGCCGCCCTGGTGGTGCGTTCACCCCGCTGATGTCCGGCCGGCTCACAGCGGCGCCCGCGAACCCTCGCGCGGGCGCCGCTGTGCTGTCAGGCCGTTGGTGTTGCCCGTCCTCCTACCAGTCCGTCTGCCAGTCCGTCTGCCAGTCCGTCTGCCAGTCCGTCTGTCCGTCCTTCTGTCTGCACTTTCCGAGGAGAGGCCCCATGCCATCTGCCTTCGACACGTCCTTCGCGGGGCGTACGTATCCACCGAGCGAGCCCTACGAAGTCGGCCGCGAGACCATCCGCGAGTTCTCGCGCGCGGTGGGCGCCGAGGCCGGGGACGGCCTGACGGCGCCGCCCACGTTCCCCATCGTGCTGTCCATGCACGCCGAGCGGCAGGTGATCGACGATCCCGGGCTCGGCTTCGACTTCTCCCGGGTCCTCCACCGCGACCAGCGGTTCGAGGCGGTGCGGCCGATCCGGTCGGGGGACCGCCTCGTCGTCGTGATCGAGGTGCTCGCCGCCGCCGTCGTCGACGGCAACGACGTGCTCACCCTGCGCGGGCAGGTGCGGGAGGCGGACGGCGACGCGCTGGTGTGCACGACGACGTCCACGCTCGTTTCACGGCACGCTGCGGCGAGCGCTTCGGGACAGACCGCTTCGGTGCTCGTCGCTTCGGGACAAGAGGAGGCCGGCCGGTGACCGCCGCAGGAGACACCTTCCCCACCCGGACCTTCCGCGTGACCCGGGCCGATCTCGTCCGGTACGCGGCGGCGTCCGGTGACCACAACCCGATCCACTGGTCCGACTCCAGGGCAGCCCTGGTGGGGCTGCCGGGGGTCATCGCCCACGGGATGCTCAGCATGGGCCTCGCCGCGACGGCCCTGCGCGGGTGGGCGGGCGAGGGGGCCGTCTTCGAGGAGTACGGAACCCGGTTCACCCGGCCCGTCGTGGTCCCCGACACCGCCGACGGTGTGGAGATCACCGTCGACGGCGCGGTGGCGGAGGTCAGGGAAGACGGCTCGGTTCGGGTCGATCTGACCGTGCGCTCGGGGACGCAGAAGGTGCTGGCGCGGACCCGGGCCGTGCTGACGTACGCCCGATAGCCAGTCCCGCGAAGGCGCCCGCGAACACCACGGCGGCCCCCGTCAGCACAGCGCTGCGGAGGCCGCCTTGTACGTACACGAGGGTGAGCACGGCGATGCCGAGGGCGCCGCCGAACTCGCGGATGGTGTTGTTCACCCCGGACGCCAGGTTGTGCTCGTGCTCCTTCACGGAACCGATCACCGTCGCGGGGTTGGCCGCGAAGACCAGGCCCATGCCGACGCCGGCGAGCACCATGGCGACGACCATCGGCCCGTAGGACACCCCCGGCCGGGCGATCAGCCCCAGCCAGGCCAGCGCGAGGGCCTGGGCCAGACAGCCGGCGGCCTGGAGCCGCCAGCCGCCCACCCGGTCCAGCAGGGCGCTGGCCACGGGTACGGCCACCATCGGGGCCACGGTCCAGGGCAGGGTGCGCAGGCCCGCTTCGAGCGGGGAGTAGCCCATCGGACCCTGGAGGAACTGGGCCAGGAAGAAGATGGATCCGAACACGCCGAAGTACATGGCCATCGCCAGCAAGTTGCTCAGCATGAACGGCCGCACCCGGTAGAGGTGGAGCGGGATGAGCGGGTGCGCGGCGGTGCGCTGTCGGTAGGCGAACGCGGCGGCGAGTGCGGCGGTCAGGGCGACGCCGAGGAGCGTGCGCAGCGGTGACGCGTCCTCTCCGGCGGACTGGATGATGGACCAGACCGCGGCCACGACGGTGCCGCACGAGAGCAGGGTCCCCCACACGTCGAGGGGGCGGGCCGCACCGGTCGATTCGCGTACGGCCCACAGGGCGAGCGGCAGGGCCAGCAGGCCCACCGGCACGTTGAGCCAGAAGATCCAGTGCCAGTCCAGGCCCTGGGTCACCATCCCGCCCGCCATCGGGCCGATGGCGATGCCCAGGCCGTTGACCCCGCCCCACACGCCGACCGCGAGGGCGCGTTTGGCCGGGCCGACCGCGGCGACCGCAAGGGTCAGGGAGACCGGCAGGATCGCGGCGGCTCCGGCGCCCTGCAGGACGCGGGCGGCCATCAGTGCCCCCGCCGAGGTCGCCAGCGCGCAGGCCGCCGAGGCCGCGGTGAACACGCCGATGCCCCAGACGAAGACGCGGCGCCGGCCGATCCGGTCGCCCAGTGCGGCGCCGGCTAGCAGGAGTCCGGCGAAGGGCAGGATGTAGCCGTTGACCACCCATTGCAGGCCGGTCTGGCTGGTGTTCAGGTCCTCCGCGATCACGGCGAGGGCGTTGGTGACCACCAGGTTGTCCACGGCGACCATGAACATGGGCAGCGAGGTCGCCACCAGGGCCCACGCCGGCCGGTCGGCTCTCATCACGGCTTCGTTCCTCTCTGTCGTTTCCGTCGTGTCTGTCGTGTCTGTCGCGTGCTGCTGGAAATGCACTCAGGCCGCCGAACCCGTGGGGTGTTCGGCGACCTGAGTGGTGGGGCGTGGATGGGGGTTACGCCTGCGTGCCCGTGGGCGGCAGCTTCAGTTCGACCGCGCCGATCTGGGCCAGCAGGAACAGGTCCTGGCGGCAGGCCCAGTGCTCGTGGACGAGGCCGTCGTCACCGACGCGGTAGATGTGGATGTGCTCGACGTCGACCTTGTTGCCGGTGCCCTCGAAGCCGAGGAAGTTGCCGGTGTGGATTCCGGTGAACCGCACCCGGATCACGGCCCTGTCGCCGTCGGCGAAGGAGTCGAGGTGGTCCCAGCCGGCCTCGGAGAACACGGAGTTCATCCATCGGGCGGTGCCGAGGTAGCCGTCGGGGCCACCGGGGGTGCCGGGCGGGGCCTCGTAGTCGACGAAGTCGGGGGCGACCAGCGCGTGGGCGGCCTCCGCGTCCAGATCGTTGAAGATCCGGCCCATCTGGTGGGCGATCTCAAGGACCTTGTCGTTCGCCATGGGTTTCCTTTCCTGCGGGTGGATGTGACGGGTGGATGTGGCGCGTGGGGAGGGGTGCGTGGGGGGAGCGGCGCTCGGGGATTGGCGCGTGGGGATGGTCAGTGGCCGACGCCGAGGCCGCCGGTGACGGGGACCACCGCCGAGGTGACGTACGAGGCGTCGTCGCTCGCCAGGAACTTCACGACGCCGGCCACCTCTTCGGGCTCGCCCGCGCGGAACAGGGAGGTCTGGCTGAGCAGGTGCTCGCGGCGCGGGCCGGTGACGTCCTTGACCATGTCGGTCTCGATCAGGCCCGGGGTCACCACGTTGACGGTGACCTTGCGGCGCCCGACCTCCCGCGAGAGGGAGCGGCCGAACCCGATCAGGCCGGCCTTGGAGGCGGCGTAGTTGGTCTGGCCCGGGGCGCCGGACAGGGCGCTCACCGAGGCGACCAGGACGATCCGGCCCCAGCGGGCCTTGAGCATGTCCGGCAGGACCTCCTTGGTGACGGCCACCGCCGCGAGCAGGTTCGTCTCGATGACGGCGCGGAAGTCCTCGGCGTCCATGCCGACGAACAGCTCGTCGCGGGTGATGCCGGCGTTGGAGACCAGTACCTGGATCGGCCCGTGCTGGATGCGGGCCTCCTCCACGGCGCGGCGCACGGACTCGGGGTCCGTCACGTCGCAGCGCACACCGAAGAGCCCCTCGGGCGGCTCGCCGGTGCGGTAGGTGACGGTGACCTTGTCGCCCTGTTCGGCGAAGGCGCGGGCGGTGGCGAGGCCGATGCCTCTGTTCCCGCCGGTGACGAGCACGGAACGGCTCACGGTATGGGGCTCCTTATCGAAGGTCGGGCGACTACGTGGATGACGGCGCGGACGAGTACGCGGGCGACGCGGTGGACGCCAACAGGGAACCCAGCTGCTCCGCCGCCGTGCTCGTGTCGGTGAAGTGGATCGCCGTCCAGCCGGCGGCCTCGGCTCCCGCGACGTTGTGCGCGAGATCGTCGATCAGGACGCAGTCGGCGGCGGGGACCCCGGCTCGCTCCGCGGCGAGCGCGAACATGGCGGGCGAGGGCTTGCGGTGGCCGACCTCGAAGGAGAGCAGGACGTCCTCGAAGAGCTCGTCCACGTCGACCATGCGGCGCCAGTGGGCGTCCCAGGTCGGGACCATGTTCGAGATCATCCCGACGAAGGCGCCGCCCTCGCGCGCCTTGCGGAGCTCGGCGACCCAGGCGTGGTTGGTCTCACGGCCGTCGAACCAGGTGTCGGCGAGGGTCGTCAGCTTGCGCCCGGTGATTCCGTGATCGGCCGCCAGCACGGCGGAGATCTCGTCGAGCCACTGCTCTTCGGTGATGAGGGGGGTGTCGATGGGCTCCATCGGGTCGGCCGTGCCGTAGCGGGCGGTGACCTTTCCGAGGGCCTGCCCGAGCACCTGCTGGTCGAGGTTCTGTGCCGCGCAGAAGGCGGCCATCGTGTGGGAGATCGGGGGTGTCAGAACACCGCCGAAGTCGGTCCAGACGGCAAGGCGCCGCGTACTCACAGTTGGCTCCCGGATGCGGTGGTGACGGTGACGTGGGCGATCTGGGCCCCGGCCTGGAGGAAGCGCACCGGAACCGTGCCGGGTGCACCCCCGTCGGGGCGGGCCGCTTCGGCGAGGACGGTGTCGTCCAGTTCGGCGAACCGGTCGAACCGGGCCTCGAAGCCGACGGCGTACGTGGCCAGGGGTTCGCCGGTGGCGAGCAGGGCGAGCTGGCGGGCGGCCTCGACGAGGGTCATGGCCGGGAGGTGGTCGTAGACGTGGTCGAAGAGGGCGCGGTTGTCGAAGCGGGGTGTCACCCGGGCCGTGACCGCTTCCGGCGCGTGTTCGGCGCGGGACAGCAGGACGTTGAGGGGGTTGCCCCGGCCGACCTGTCCGGGCCGCAGCTGTCCGTTGCCGTCGTCACCCGGTGCGTGGCGGCCGTAGTCCGAGGTCCGGGGCGCCGGGGTGCCGCGCTGGGCGTGCCGCAGCACCTCGTTCTCGTGCGGGTTGAGGAAGAGCACGTCCATCTCGTGGTCGCCGACCTCGACGCCGTCCATGAAGTACCGCTGGGCGACCATGCCCTTGCGGACCCGGCCGCGCCGGTTCGCCTTGCCGGAGTACTCGGTGTCGATGCGCAGCCGTCCCGGCTTCGAGCCGATCTTCAGGGCCGCGAGGCCGTACAGGTCCATGCGGAAGCTGTCGACGATCATCGTGGTGCCCTGGGACAGGCCCATGTGGGCGTGCGATCCGGCGATCGCGGCCTGCCGGCCCGACTCCAGGAGCAGCAGGGCGTCGTAGAGGGCCGGCTGCTGCACGTGGTCGCTGTAGTAGCCGTGTGTCAGGGGAAGTTGGACCGCGGTGCGGACGCGCATGGCGGTCAGGGGCCTGATGTCGGTCACGAAGACCTCGGAGACGGCGGCCCGGTGGACCAGGGAGCGGTCCACGGTGCGCCCGTAGGTGAGATCGCCGGGCTCCGAGGGAAGCTCCGGAACCACTTCTGTGGTCATACCTGATTCCTTCGGCTGGGTCTTCGGCTGGGTTCTTTGGCTTCCAAGAGGGGAGTTTCGGTACGGATTGAGCCTGGCAGTCCGGCATGGAAGCGCGATCGTGCGCAAATTCAAGACCGATAAAAGCTGGGCAATTCGCGGATGCGGCGGTCTCCGGACGGGTTGTTGTGGCCGGGGGGTAAACGCGGAGGGGAAACGCAGTATCCTGGTGGAATGCGTATCGGAGAGCTGGCGCGGAGTACCGGAGTTTCGGTAGCGACGGTCAAGTACTACGCCCGTGAAGGGCTGTTGCCGTCCGGCGAGCGGACGAGCCCCAACCAGGTGAGCTACTCCGAGGCGCACGCGCACCGGCTCAGGCTGATCCGGGCGATGCTGGAGGTCGGCGGTCTGTCGATCGCTGCCGTCCGCGAGGTGCTCGCCGAGGTCGACTCGCCCCACCGCACGGTCCACGGCATGCTCGGCGTCGCCCAGTCCGCGGTCACCCGCGCCGTGGCCGACCCGAATCCGGAGGGCGACTGGGCGGGTGCCGAACGCGCCGTCGAGGATCTGGTGCGGCGCCAGGGCTGGGCGGTCAAGCCCGAGAACCCCGGCTGGAAGGCGCTGGTCCAGATCGTCGTGACCTACCGCGACCTGGGCCGCGGCGACCTGCTGTCCCTGCTCGACGAGTACGCGGCCGTGGCCGGACGCCTGGCCGGCGCCGAGCTGGCCGCCCTCGCCCGGGTGCCCAGCGTGGACGGCAAGGTGGAGGGCGTCGTCCTCGGCACCCTCCTCGGCGACGCGGCCATGTCGG
The DNA here is from genome assembly GCF_042880975.1 of Streptomyces sp. NPDC058289. Classification (NCBI taxonomy): domain Bacteria; kingdom Bacillati; phylum Actinomycetota; class Actinomycetes; order Kitasatosporales; family Streptomycetaceae; genus Streptomyces; species Streptomyces sp. NPDC058289. The sequence continues at coordinate 39,069 of NZ_JBHVYI010000047.1, read as the reverse complement.
CCCTGCGCCGCATCGCTCAGGAGGACGCGTCCGGACGCGTGTCCGCCCGGGTGGAGGATCAGGCGCTCGTGGAGGATCAGGCGCTGTAGGCGAGCGCGGGTGCCACCAGGGCCAGGTGGTGCACGTGGGCGGGCGGTACGTTCCACAGCACGGTCTCCGTACGGAACCGGTGGCGCCGCAGCGTCCGTTCCAGTACCGCCTGGGTTCCCAGCGTGCGCTCGCGCGTCTCGCCCGAGGTGAGGGCCCGGCGCAGGGGCGGGACTCCGGCGTACGCGAAGAAGGACAGCGTGCCGCCCGGGTTCAGCGAGGCCAGCAGCTGCCCGAGGATGTCCTCCACGACCGGGGCCTCGAAGTTCGCGAAGGGCAGGCCGCACACGATCGTGTCGTACGAGCCGAGTTCGTGGTCCTGGACCAGGCCCGGCAGCAGTCCTATGCGCGAGTCGTCCCGGTAGGTGTGGCGCAGCAGCTCGGTGAACCGCGCGTTGGGCTCGATCAGTTCGAGGGTGTCGAGGGGGCCCAGCGCCGGCTGGATGTGCCGGGTCACGGCGCCCGTGCCGGGGCCGACTTCGAGCACGGCGCGCGGCCTGCCCGGACTGGGGATCACGTAGCGGGTGAGGGCCCGGGCCAGTAAGGGACTGCTGGGAGCGATGGCTCCCGTGTCCCGCCGCGTCCGGGCGAACTCCTTGAGGAACAGCATCACGTCGGTCATGTGCGCCCGCCTAGGCTGGTGATAGGTGATAGTGAATCTATCGATACCTTAGGTTACAGTTCATGTGGAGGCGCGTTCGTCCGCTGCCGAACCGACGCTAATGACCCGCCGACCTGGGGTCATCACTCACCAATGACCCGGCGCATGCCTCGAAAGAGGTAGTGCCGGCCGCCCCGGACCCTTCGTGGCCGGGGTCGAACGGATGGAGGGAAGGCCGTGGACATCAACTCGCTCGTGACCTGGGTCGACGTCACCTCCGGCCTGGCGGGGAACCTGTCGGGCTGGGCCTGCTGGGCGTACGCGATCCTGGCGCTCACGACCCTGCCGCCGCTGCTGCCGAACAGCGTCCTGCTGGTGACCAGCGGTGTGCTCGCGGCGCAGGGGGAGATGTCGATCGTCCTGGTCGTGCTGTCGGTGGCCGGCAGTGCGCTCCTCGGTGACCTGCTGATACACCGCTGCGGCCGGCTCCTCGGAAACCGGGCGCGCCTGGGCGCCGTGACGCGCGGGCGGCGCGGCGAGCTCTTCGAGTGGATGTCCGGGCAGGTGCGCCGGCGCGGGTTTCCCTTCGTCGTCGGCGTGCGCTTCCTGCCGAGCGGGCGGCTGCTGGGCGGGCTGGCGGCGGGCGCCGCCGGGTACCCCCTCGGCAGGTTCGCCGCCGGGGCCGCGCTCGCGGAGTCGATATGGACCGCGTACTCCGTGGGGGTCGGCTATTTCGGCGGCGCGATCAGCGACGACCCGGTCCACTCGGTGGCCATTGGTCTCGGGCTGTCGCTGGTGGTGGGAGTGGTCGCCTCGCTCGCGCAGCGGCGCACCACCCGGCGCACCACCCGGCTCGCCCTTCCCGTGCGGAGCGCGGCCGGGAATGTGTCGAAAGAGGTATAGCGAGCAATCCGAATGTGCATTCCGCGTAATTACCGGCTCTGAAAGAGTCATGAACCGAACCTGCGCGGGGTCGGACGTATCCAGCAAGCCTCAGCAAAAGCGATACCAGCCAGGGAGAGAAAATTGTTTGCCGCCATCGGAGCATTCACCGCGCGGCGTCGCAAATGGGTCGTGATCGCGGCGGTCGTCTTCACGCTGTTCGCCGGCGTGTGGGGTACCGGCGTCTTCGGCTCGTTCACCGGCGGTGCCGGATTCGACGACCCGGCCAGTGAGTCGGTCGAGGCCGACAAGGTTCTCGAAGGCCCCCTGGGGCGCGAGTCCAACGACCTGATCGTCCTCTACGAGTCCAAGGTCGCCGGCCGGAGCGCCGAGGAGTTCGGCGGCGCCGTCCGGTCGGCACTCGACGGCGTCCCGCGCGAGGGCATCACCCGCCTGAGCTCCTACTGGGACCCCGGCGCGCAGGGCGCCGACGCCTACGTATCGCGGGACCGCACCCGCATGTACGCGACCGTGCAGTTCTCCGACGACAACGACCAGCACCAGGTCGAGGCGCTGACGAAGATCAAGGAGGAGTTCGAGGCCGAGGGGGTCACCGCCCGCTTCGGCGGCGTGGCCGCGATGACGGAGCAGGTCAACGCCCTGACCGGCTCGGACATCGCCCGGGCCGAGATGCTCTCGATCCCGATCCTGCTCGTCCTGCTGGTGCTGATCTTCCGCAGTGCGGTTGCCGCGCTGCTGCCCCTGGCCGTCGGCACCTTCGTGGCACTCGGATCCTTCGTGGTGCTGCGCGTGCTGACGATGTTCACCGAGATCTCCAGCACCGTCATCAACGTCATCACGATCCTGGGCCTGGGCCTGGCCATCGACTACGCCCTCTTCCTGGTCAACCGGTTCCGCGAGGAACTGCACGCCGGCGCGGACGTGGACACCGCGGTCCGGCGCGCGACGGCCACGGCCGGGCGCACGGTCGCCTTCTCCGGGCTCGCCGTGGCCATCTCCTTCGCGGGCCTGGCCCTCTTCCCGTCGCGGTTCCTGTCCTCCATGGGGTACGCGGCCGTCGCCGTGGTCTCCTTCGCGGTCGTCGGCTCGCTGACGCTGCTCCCGGCCCTGCTGCGCTACACGGGACACCGCATCGACAAGTGGCGGGTCCCGCTGCCGGGCGGCCGGGGCGGCGCGGCGAAGCCGCTGACGCAGGGGCGCTGGTACCGCACCGCGCACGCGGTCATGCGCAAGCCGCTGCTGTCCTCGCTGGCGATCGTCGCCGTCCTGGTCGGCCTCGGGGCGCCGCTGCTCGGCGTCAACTGGGCCCGGCCGGGCGAGTGGGTCCTGCCGTCGAACGGGGACGCGAAGGTCGTCAGCAAGACCCTGGCCGCCGACTTCGACACCAACCCCGGCCGGACCATGACCTCGGTCGTCCGCTTCGGCGGCCCGGCCGACCGCAGCGCCGTAGAGGCCTACGCGGACCGGCTCGAGGGGGTTGCGGGCGTGACGTCCGCGACGCCCACGGCCTTCGCGGGCAACGACGCACGGGTGACGGTGCGGTACGCGCCCGACCCGATGTCCCGATCGGCCGTGGACCTGGTGCACGGGGTCCGGGACACCGCAGCGCCGGAGGGCGCGAAGACGCTGGTAACCGGGATGCCGGCCTCCCGCGTGGACATCGTCGACATGATCGGCGGACGTCTTCCGTGGATGGCCCTGTTCGTGGCCGTCGTGTCCTTCCTGGTGCTCTTCCTGGCCTTCGGCTCGCTGCTGCTCCCGCTGAAGTCCGTGATCCTGAACCTGCTGTCGCTCCTGGCCACCTTCGGCGCCATCAAGTGGATCTTCCAGGACGGGCATCTCTCCGGGGTGCTCGGCTTCGAACCCATCGGCGCGGTGGACGCCAACTTCCCCGTGCTCGTCGTGGCGATCGCCTTCGGTCTGGCCATGGACTACGAGGTCTTCCTGCTCTCCCGCGTGCGCGAGGAATGGGAGGCCAGTGGTGACCCGGTCGAGTCGATGGCCATCGGGCTCCAGCGCACCGCGAAGATCATCACCAGTGCCGCGCTGCTGCTCGTCGTCGTGGTCGGGGGCTTCATGACCTCGTCCATCCTGTTCATGAAGATGATCGGGGTCGGCCTGGTGATCGCGGTGGTCATCGACGCGACCGTGGTCCGGGGCCTGCTCGTGCCCGCCACCATGGCGCTGATGGGCAAGTGGGCGTGGTGGGCACCGGCGCCGCTGGCCCGCTGGTGGTCCCGCTACGGCTTCCGGGAGTCCGCGGCTGAGGAGCGTACGGGCCCTGCGCCGGAGGTTGGTGCCCGCGCCGCCCACGCCGCCGAGGCCGGGCGATGACCACGGCCCGGACCGCCGGAGCGTCCGCATCCGGGCGCCCCGCGACTGCGAAGGGTTCCGAGGAGCCGGAGGCGGACATAGCCGCCGGCGCCCTCGGCCCGACGCCACGAACCGCCTCGGAGGGGACGGTCCCCCGACTTCCCTCCGAGGCTGCCCACGGGGCCGCGACCGGGCCGGCTTCCACCGGCCCGGCGATCCCGCAGGCAGCGCCGCGCCCCGTCACCGGATCTCCCCCGTTCCGGGCCCGGGGCGTGGCGCTCGTCCTGACAGGGGGCGGGGAGGGCGGGGGCGAGGCCGGGGGTGAGACCGACCGGGGGGAGCGTGCCCGGGGGGAGCGTGCCCGGGGGGAGGCCGACCGGGCGGAGGCGGACCGGGCCGAGGCCGACCAGGCGGACGCCGACCGGGCGGACGCCGACCGGGCGGACGCCGACCGGATGCGCCGGGTCCGGGTGGATGCCGACCGGGCCGAGCGGGCCAGGGCCGAGACCGACCGGGTGCAGCACGCCGGCGCCGTCGCCGCCTGTGTCACCGCCGTCCTGGCGGCCCTGTTCGGCGACTGGGGGAGCTGGTCCGCGCCCCTGGGCGACGGCCTGCCCGGGTTTCCGCTGCCCTGGGGGGTGACCGCGGGTCCGCCCGTGCTCCTGGTCTCGCTGGCCGGCGTCTTCGTCGGCTGGGCCGGCGCCCCCTTCTTCGCACGGACCTGGGCGCACACCGCGGCCGGACTCGCCGCCGCCACCGGCCTCCTGGCACTGCTGCGGGGCGGCTGGGGGCTGGACGCCGGCTGGGCCGCGCTCTCGGAGGCCGCGCACGCGGGGCTGTTCGGCGTGGTGACGGGGTGGGTACCCGCCCTGGCCGCCTTCGCCATCACCCGGCGGCGTGCCCGCCGGAACACCGGACTGTCGCCCTACGTGTGGACCACCGGACTCGCCGCCCTGGCCCCGCTGCTCTTCCTGGGGCTCGGGGTCCTGTGGTCCTCGTCCGACCCGCCCGACTCGTGCTCGGCGGCCGAGTGCATCACGGGCCGCGCCGGGCTGCTGTTCACCGGCGAGGTCAGCCTGCGCATTGCACTTCCCGCCTGGGCGGCGTCGGTCGCGGTGCTCGCCCTGGCCCGCCGCCGGGCCCGGATCAGGAACCTGCGCACCGGGTGGCAGGTCCTGCTGGCCCTGGCCGGCGGAGGGCTCGCCGTCCTCCTCGCACCCGGGCTGATCTTCGGAGCCGAACTGTGAACCGCCCCAGCAGACTTGGCGAACGGGCCTCGGCCCCTTCCTCCTACGACCGTCGCGGATTCCTCGCGCTCGCCGGGGCGGGTGCCCTCGCGGGGATCGGCTGGACCGGCATGTCCACCGCCGCGGGCGAAGCACCCCGTCCGGACGCCCGGCACGCCTACATCGGCGGCTTCACGATCGGTGAGTACGGGCTGCCGGGCCTTCCCGGCATCGGGATCGCCGCCGTCGGCGCCGACGGCCGGCTCGACGTCAGGAGGTGGCAGCGCGGGATCGCGAACCCCTCGTTCCTCGCGCTCTCGCCCGACGGGGCCCGCCTCTACGCCGTCAGCCAGCTCCCGGACGGAGCCACCGGAGCCGTCCACGCCTACCGGATCGACGGGGACCGGCTCCACCCGCTCGGGAGCCCCCGCTCCAGCGCGGGCGCGGCGCCCGTGCACCTCGCGGTCCATCCCGAAGGCCGCTTCCTGCTCACGGCCAACTATGACTCGGGGCACATCGCCGTCCTGCCCGTGACGGCCGACGGATCGCTGGGCGAGGCCGTGACCGTCGTACGCCACGACGGCCGCGGCCCGCACCCCGAGGAGCAGCGCGGCCCGCATCCGCACATGATCGCCTTCGATCCCGCGGGCCGCCGGGTGCTGGTTCCCGACAAGGGCGACGACCACATCCACGTCTACGACTTCGACTCCGCCACCGGCGCGCTGCGTCCGGCCGGCAGGGTCCGGCTCGGCAGCGGCATCGGCCCGCGGCACCTGGTCTTCCACCCGCGGGGAGACCTGGCCTACGTGACCAACGAACTCGGGCACACCGTCACCGTGTTGTTCTACGACGCCGGCACCGGAGAGCTCCGCCCGGTCTCCCACGCCTCCGTCGCGCCGCCCGGCATCAACCCCCGCAACGCCCCCTCCGCCGTGCACCTCACGCGCGACGGCGGGCTCCTGATCACGGCCGACCGGGGGCTCGACACCGTCGAGTCCTTCCGGGTGGGCAACGCGGGCCGGAGCCTCGCTCTCATCGAGTCCCAACCCGTCAGCGCCAAGGCGCCGGGCACCTGCTGGCCGCGGGACGTGGCCCTCGACGCCTCCGACCGGTACGTGTACACGGCCAACCAGGCCGGGCAGTCGGTCAGTGCCTTCCGCCTGGACCCGGCCACCGGCCGGCTCACCCCGGCCGCGCCCCCGCTTTCCGTACCCAGCCCCAGCTGCGTGCTGCTGCGGTAGCCGCGCGGGAGGGCAGACACAGGAGGGCGGCCCCCGGAACTTCCCGGGGGCCGCCCTCCTGTCTGTCTCCCGGCGCCGGCCGTCAGGGCCGCCACTGCGCGACGGTGACCGTCGCGTCCGCGCTCGCGGACGCCACCGAAGCGGCGTACCCCTCGGGGGAGCGGATGCTGCGCACGTACCAGTCCTGCGCCGAGCCCGGTACGAGCGCGGCGCGCCACGGCCCGAAGGCCTGGCCGGTGTAGCGGGGCGGGTCGGCCTTCAGGCCGGTGCCCGCGGCCTTCACCAGCGCCTCGGCCCGCGTCCACTGCTCGAAGCCGTGGGTCGTGCGCACGCCCTGGACGCACGGGATGCGGCTCCAGTCCATGTGCGGCCGCACCCGCTCGATGTCCACCCCGACCGGGACGTCCGGGCTGTCGCCGATCGCGACGACCGCGTACGCCGCCGAATGGGACAGGCTCACCGACAGGGTGGTCCCGTCCGGTCCGTAGGGCACCGGCCGGCCGTGCTCCCCGCTCTCGCAGCGGGCGCAGGACCGGCGGAAGGCCACCTCGGCCGGGTGGATGCCCAGTTCCCGCCCGAGCAGGCTCCGGTAGACGTGGTGGACGGCCAGGTAGCGCAACCGGTCGGTCGCGCGGCCGAAGCGGGCCAGCCGGTGCCGCTCCCGGGAGTCCATCACCGCGTACGCCTCTTCGTACGTCGCCCAGGCCGCCGCGTCCGCGGTCGGGACGGTCCAGATCCGGATGCTCACGCGGCCGCTCCTCCGGCAAGGATGTGGTGCTGGAGCCGGCGCAGGTCGTCGGAGGGCTCCAGGCCCAACTCCTCGGCCAGTACGTTCCGTACGTGGTGGAAGGCGCGCAGGGCGTCGCCCCGCCGCCCGCTCCGGTACAGGGCGTCTATCAGGCGGGCGTGCAGCCATTCGTTCAGCGGATCCACCGCGACCAGCCGCAGCAGTTCCGGCACGACCTCGCCGTGGCGCCCCAGGACCATGATGACCTCGATCCACAACTGCTGGGCCCGCGAGCGCAGTTCCTCGATGCGGGCGCCGTGCCCCGTCAGTACGCGGCCCCGGCTCACATCGGCCAGCGCGCGGCCCCGCCAGAGGCCGAGCGCGGTGTCCAGCCGCTCCAGCGCGGCTTCGGCGTTGCCGGCGCGCAGGTCGGTGCGGGCCTGTCCGTACAGCTGGGTGAACTGCTCCAGGTCCAGCCGGCCGGGGGCCAGGCACAGCGAGTACCCGGTGCCCTCGGTGGTGATGACGCGGCGGACGTCGGTGTCCCCCAACTCCCTTCCCAGCTCCTGGCGCAGGTGGTAGACGTGCGTACGGACCGTGCTGACCGCGGTGGGCGGGGGCGACCCGTCCCACAGCTCCTCCACGAGCGTGTCCACCTCGACGATGTCCCCCGCGCGGACGGCCAGCAGGGCGAGCAGCTTGCGCACCTTGGGGCCGCGCGGGCGGTGCGCCGAGGCGCCGTTGACCGCCTCCAGCGGGCCGAGGATGCGGATGCCGAACCCGTCGTGGCGCATTGCGGCATCGGTGTCGGCGCCGGCAGTGGCGCCGGGTCGCGCGTCCGGGCGGGCGGTTGCCCAGGGATGGATCTGACTGTGCCTCACTGTGGTTCCCCCGTTGTGGTTCAGTCGATGGGTGTCTTCAGCCGATGGGCTGGGCGAAAGCGACGAGATGCGCCGCGTACTGCGTGACCATGAACATCCGGTAGGGCAGCCTGCGCCGGGAGCGCGAGTCGTCCGACCGCCCCGTGAGCGCCGCGGCCGCCAGCGCCAGTGCCCCGCCCAGCAGGACGAAGGCGGGGACCAGCAGCTGCGGCGCGTTCAGGACGAGGGCGGACACCAGCAGCCCCGCCCCCACCGTCACGGCGCTCAGCGAGACGACGGCGGCCGTCCTCGCGTACCCCCACAGGACCGTCCAGTTGCGTCGGCCGTGCCGGGCGTCGCCCGCGGCGTCGGAGAAGTCCTTCGTGACGGCCCCGACCAGCCCCATCCACAGGCACATCGCGGTGCAGAACGCGATCAGCGACGGCGAGACGGGGCTCCCGGAACACACGATGCCGGCGGTGTAGGTGAGGGCGCCGCTGCCGATCACGGTGGCCATGGTGCCGGGGGTGCTGGTCTTGAGGGCGATGCCGGGAGCGGAGTAGACGAAGCCGAGGAGCAGCATGCACGCGGTCGCCGTGAGCATCGCGGGGCCGATCCACGCACCGCCGGCCAGCGCCACGGCGGCCATCACGTGCGCGGTACGACGGGCGTCGGCGGGTGACAGTGCGCCCCGCCCGATGGGGCGGGTGGAGCCGTTGGCCCGGTCCTCGTCGACGTCCGTCACCCCGTTGAAGAGGTAGACGGACGTCGCGGCCATCAGCCAGACGCCGGCCCCGCCGAACAGGGCGGGGGGCAGCGTCAGGTAGGACGTGGCGCCGGCCGTGGCGGCCAGCAGGAAGCGCATCAGGAAAATGGCCTGCACCGCAGCCCGGGATTCCTGGAAGCAGAGCAGCAGGATCCGGACCCATTTGAAGGGTGCGGCCGACGGCGATAACGGTCTTGTGGAACGCTCAATTCCATCGGAGATTATGGGCGTCTTTGTCGACATGGCTCGAATATATTTGAATGCCCCAACCCGGGGCAGACCCGCTGGGGGTAACCCCGATACTCTCAAAGAGGCATACGTACGGGCCTGTTGTGCAGCTTTTTGGTCCTATCCCCTTCCGGCGCCCGGGCGGTCTTCCGGCCCGGGCCTTCTGATGAGACGCGCATCAATTGCCTTGTTCGCCGCGTCGATGCGTGATATCGCGCCGAGTTTCTCGAATACGTTGCGCAGGTGCCGCTTCACGGTGCCCTCGGTGATGCGCAACCGGACGGCGATCTGCCGGTTGCTCAGCGCGGCGGCGACGTACGTGAGCACCTCCCGCTCCCGCGGCGAGAGGGTCTGGTGCGAGGTGCTGAATCCGACGGTGGGAACGCCGCTGCTCGGCAGGGCGATCGTGACGTGCGGATCGCGGGAGGCGGTGTTCCGCAGCGCCGCGAGCAGCGATTCGCGCGGGACGCTCTTGTGCAGATAGCCGCGGGCTCCGTGGGCGAGCAGTTCCTGAACCAGCTGGGCGTCGCTGTGCATGGTCAGGATCAGTACGTGCAACTGGGGAAAACGGGTGGTCAGGGCGCGCACGACGGTGGGCGCGTGGTGACCCGGCATTTCCACGTCGAGGAGGACCACGTGGGGTCTGGTGCGTTCGACGAGGTCGGCCAGTCCCTCTGAGGTGTCCGTGTCGGCGACGACGGTGAGGTCGTCCTCCGATTCGATCAGCTCGCACAGGGCCCGGCGGAGCAGCGAGTGATCGTCGACGGCGATGATGCGGAGCGGTTCGGCGGCCGGGCGCGGCTCAGTTGGCGTGTGCATGGTTCTCCGTGTCGAAGGGGATGGACAGGTTGATCGCCGTCCCTTGCCCCGGAGAGCTGTCGATGGTGAGCCGGCCGCCCAGCAGTTTGGTGCGCTCGGTCAGGGATGACAGCCCGTTTCCCCGCCGGTGGGCGTGTGGGTCGAAGCCCTTGCCGTCGTCCCGTACCGACGCGTCGACCCGGCCCGTTTCGACGCGGACCTCCATGTCGATCCGCGACGAACGGGCGTGGGTGAAGGAGTTGCGCAGGCATTCGCGGAGCATCAGGTAGAGGTCTTCGGTGAGTTCGTCCGGCAGGAGGTCGCCCGGATCGGTCACGTGGATGTCGACCTGCAGGTCGTCCATGGCCATGGCGGAGACGAAGGCCGAGAGCGAGACGTAGAGGGACTGGGTGGCTTCGGCCCGGGTCCGCAGGTCCGTCACGATGTCCCGCGTGGTGTAGAGCGTTTCCAGGATGGCCTGCTTCAGGGCCTCGAGCCTGGGGTCCGTTCCCGACGGGTGCCGGGTGAGCTCGTAGAGCTCCAGCTGGCGCAGCGCGAGGCTGGCGGAGCTGCCGATGCGGTCGTGGATCTCGCGGGCCATGCCGTCACGGCCGTGCCGGGTGGCATCGCGTACGACGTCGAGCAGGAAGAGGTCGTGTCCGGTGGAGCCGGCTTCCAGCCGCTGGGTGATCGACGACTGCAGTACGGGCAGCATCTTCATCAGGCAGCTCTGGTCCTCGGGCCGAGCCGAGGCGATCCGGATGAGGTGGCTCGTGGCGACCTGGAAGAGCAGGGCCCCGGCGCGCACCGAATGGATGGGTGCGATTCCCTGCGAGATGCGGGCGCCGCTGAGCCGTCGGGTCTTCGCGATGAGGTGGGTGTCGAGTGGTTCCTCGGCTCCGTCTTCCAGCGCCCGGAGGCATTCGGCGAGAATGTGCTGGGCTTGTTCTCTGCAGGTGGCCCATGCTTCCGGATTCGAGCCTAATGGATTGTGATGCTCGACCAGAGTGTTTCGATATTCCTCGAGAAGTTCTGGCAGCTGGTCCTGGAATTTCTTTGCTAATCCCACCCCTTCTCTTGTGTTGTTTGGTGTATCGATCCCGTGTCCGTCTGGGTTGTACCGCAAGATCCCCCGCCCTTGCTGTAGCCCGAAGTCGCCTATCCCCTTACGGTCGTTCTGTTCGGAAGGAGTGGGCTCCAGTGATCACCAAACAGCATGCACGTCAACGGTAGGGGCGTCAACCTTAAGGTACTTACTGGGCGGTAGTTGCCGTTACGGACATTCAGACGGTTCTTGGGAGGAAGCGTGCTCGTGGATAAGGCGGCGTAGTGCGGAGAATGCGACGTCACCGAGAACGGTTCCCGTCACCATGTGCGCGGCCGCACTCTCCGGGTCAGGCTGTTCGTGCAGGAGACGTACCTCGGCGGCCACAACCGGTTCCAGTGCGTCCGCATAAGTGTCCAGGAGGCGCAGTAGGTCGTCGTGTCCGAGCCACTCCACCGCGACGAGGGTCTGAGTCAAGGTCTGCCACGCCGGATTCTCCGGACTGACCCGCCAGTTCCGCGACAGGGCCAGTGCCTGAACACGCTCCCGGGCCCGCTCCCAATTCTGGTCGCGCGCCTCTGAGCCGGCCGAGGGCAGGGCGTACTGGATGGTGCCGCACAATTCGCCGATCGGCGGCGGTGAGATGTCTATCTTCCGCACGACGCGGCGGGCGGAGGAATACGAAAGACCTCCGACGTCCAGCAGGGTTCTGACCAATACGGCTCTGCGGACATGGGACTCGTCGTACGCGGGAAGAGCGGGGAGCAATCCCATGCGTACATAAAGCTGAAGGACATGGAGGGGTATGCGGATCTCGGCGCTCAGTTCCGGTAGCTGCACGCCTCTTCCACCCGCCGATCTTCTCTGCCGCCGGTTTCCCTGCGTGATCCATTCCGTTCGGTCATGGCAGGACCTTAGGTAGGAGCGACGAGGCTCACAAGGCGGAGCGGCCCGACGGAGACGGTGCTGCCTCGAAAGAGGTAGGGGAGTGCTCCCCTTCGGAGGCAGGTCGCCTGTAGCGGAGAAGCCGGAGGACTGCCCCGGGGCGGTAGGGAACGGCCCCGGACCCCTGCCCCGGGCGCGGACCCGGTTCCGGACCCGGTTCCGGACCCGGCTCCGGACCCGGTTCCGGACTGCGCCGGGAGACTTTCGTTGCGGAGGGCGCGACGAAAGAGGGCAGCCCGGTGGTGGCGCGGTGTCTAGGGTCGGCCGGGTGGATGTGACGGCGAGGGTGCGTGCGGGATGGGACTGGGTGAAGGGGCCCGAGCCCTGGACCCGGCGGATGCTGGCGGGGGATCTGGCGCTGGCCGGGGTGCTGGTGCTGATCGGGCTGGGGGTCGAGGACCTCGACAACGGCTCCGCGGCGCGGATGCTGGCCAGTGCCGTGGCCGTGGTGGTGCTGACCCTGCTGCGGCGCCGGTTGCCGGTGTCCACGCTGGTGGCCGGCTCGGTGGTGGGCGTCTACCTGCCCGGGGCCTTCCTCGTGGCGATCCCCCTCGGCTGGTCGGCGGGGCGGCGCATCGTCGGCGTCGGACGGGCGCTCGGCGCCTTCACCGCGGCCTTCGCCCTGGCCGTCGTCCTCAGCGTGGTCAAGGAGTGGTCGCAGGGCCGCGCGGTGCTGATCGTGGTCTTCAGTGCGCTGATGTTCCTGGCCATGGTGGTCATGCCCGGTCTGGCCAGCCGCTACTGGTCCCAGCGCCATACGCTGCTGCGCGCCCTCCAGGAGCGCAACGCCCAACTGCTGCGCGAGCGGGCGATGGTCGCGGGGCAGGCCCGGCTGCGCGAACGCCAGCGCATCGCCCAGGACATGCACGACAGCCTCGGCCACCAGCTCGCGCTGATCTCGGTGCACACCGGTGCGCTGGAGGTCGATCCTGTCCTGACCGACCGGCAGCGCGAGGCGGTGGGCGTCCTGCGCCAGGCCTCGGTCGCGGCCATGCACGAGCTGCGCGAGGTCGTCGGCATCCTGCGGGACGGGGTGGAGGCGCCGCTGCCGGTCGAAGAGGCGCAGCCCGCCGCGCGCGGGGTGGCGGGCATCGCCGGGATCGTGGAGTCGGCGCGGAGCGCGGGGACGGACGTACGGCTCACCACTGCGGGGCGGCCCAGGCCGCTGGTCGCGGCGTGCGACCACGCGGCGTACCGGATCGCGCAGGAGGCGCTGACCAACGCCTACAAGCACGCGCCGGGCGCGCCCATCACGGTGGAACTGCGCTACGAGGACGACTCCTTGGTGGTGGAGATCGCCAATGGCCCTGCGGCCGGCCCGGGCGCCGGTGAGGTGGTGTCCGGCGGGCAGGGGCTGACCGGGCTGCGCGAACGGGCCCGGCTGGTCGGCGGCATGGTCTACGCGGGGGCGGCGGAGGGCGGCGGGTTCCGGGTGGCCGGGGTGCTCCCGTACGGGACCGAACCGGCCGGGGCCGAGGAGGCGGGGCCGGGCGGGGTCGCCGATGACTTCGGACAGCAGATGCAGGCCAGGACCCTGAGCGGAAGCGCCGGGCCGGTGGACTGGGACGCGGTCGACCGGAAGCTGCTGAGCGGGGGCGGCCGCGTCGGGGGCGTGACGCTGGGCTGCGGGATCGCGGTCGCGGCCGTGGTGGTGCTGGTGATCGTGATCGGGGCCGCGGTTGCGCTGCTGGTGGGCTCGGTGAGCGACGTGACGATCGGCCGTGCCGACTACGACGACATCCAGGTGGGCGAGCCGGAGAGCGCGGTACGGTCGCGTCTGCCCAGCGGGGACAGTGTCCTGACCGAGGGCCTCGACCGGAAGGGTCCGCCCCGTCCGCAGGGCGCCACCTGTCTGGCCCTGCTCGCGGACGAGGGCAGCGAGTGGGACAGCGACAGCGTTTTCCGGTTCTGCTTCAAGGACGGCAAGCTCGTCGAGAAGCAGGCGTACCAGGCCAAGCAGTAGGAGCAGGGGTGACAGCCAAGGTGATCCGCGTGGTGATCGCTGACGACGAACCGCTGATCCGGGCCGGGATCAGGATGATCCTGACCTCGGCGGCGGACATCGAGGTCGTCGCCGAGGCGGCGAACGGCCGAGAGGCGGTGGAACTGGCCCGGGCGCACGCCCCGGACGTGGTGCTGATGGACATCCAGATGCCGGTGATGGACGGGCTGACGGCACTGGCCGAGCTCGGGCGGGCGGCACCCGAGGTGCGGGCGCTGATCCTGACCACCTTCGGGGAGAAGGAGAACGTGCTGCGGGCGCTGAGCGGCGGCGGAGCGGGGTTCCTGCTGAAGGACTCGGCGCCCGGCGAACTCATCGGCGCCGTACGGGCGGCCGCGGCGGGGGACGCGTACCTGTCTCCGGCGGCGACCCGACACGTGGTGGACCAGCTCGCGTCCGGCCGGACGGCCGGACGTGACGAGCAAGCGCGGCGCCGGGTGGCCGAACTGAGCGATCGCGAACGCGGGGTGCTGGCGCTGCTGGGGGAGGGGCTGTCGAACGCGGACGCGGGGCGGCGGCTGCACATGAGCGAGGCCACGGTGAAGACGTACGTGAGCCGGATCCTGGCGAAACTGGAATGCGAGAACCGGGTCCAGGCGGCCCTGCTGGCCAGGGACGCCGGGCTGTAGGTACGGTCGGGCCGAAATCGATGGCGATCAGGGGGCGGGGCGCATGACGGCGGTAGCGCAGCAGCATGGCGTGGGACCGGAGTCGAAGGTACGGATCCCGGTGGTCGAGGGGTTCGCTCCGCGGTACTCCGCGGGGTCGGCGACGCGCGACGCGGGTGCGCGGGCCGGTTCTGGCGCCGGTCCTGCCGCCGGTTCGCAGGCCGGTTCGCCCGCCGTCTCGCCCCGGGCGGCGGGCAAGGCGCTGCGCACGCGGGTGCCCCGGTCGGCGCACGCGCGGTTCGAGGCTCCGGCCGACCGTCCGGACGCGGTGCGGGCGGTAGAGGAGTCCAACGTCGGGCGGGTCGCCGAACTCGCTCCGATACGGGTCGGCCGGATGGCCGCCAACCCCTTCACGTTCCTGCGCGGGGCGGCCGGGCTGATGGCCCACGACCTCTCCGGCGGTCCCGTCACCGGGATCGGCGCGCAGATCTGCGGAGACGCCCACGCGGCCAACTTCGGCCTGTACGGGGACGCGCGCGGCCGACTGGTCATCGACCTCAACGACTTCGACGAGACCGTCTTCGGCCCGTGGGAGTGGGACCTGAAGCGGCTGGCCACCTCCCTGGTCCTGGCGGGCCGGGTGGCCGGCGCGGACGAGGAGACCTGTCGTGCGGCCGCGCACGACGCGGCGGGCGCCTACCGGCGCACGATGCGCCTGCTGGCCAAACTGCCGGCCCTCGACGCGTGGAACGCCATCGCGGACGAGGAACTCGTCTCGCACACCGATGCCCGTGACCTGCTGGGCACCCTGGAACGCGTCTCGGAGAAGGCCCGCAACAACACCTCCGCCCGGTTCGCCGCGAAGTCCACCGAGCTCACGCCCGACGGGGGCCGGTCCTTCGTGGACGCGCTGCCCGTGCTGCGCCGGGTCGGGGACGGGGAGGCGGCGGCCGTGGCGGCCGCGCTGGGCCCGTACCTGGAGACCCTGCAGGGCGACCGGCTGCCGTTGCTGGCCCGGTACGCGATCCACGACGTGGCCTTCCGGGTGGTGGGCACGGGCAGCGTCGGCACGCGCTCGTACGTGGTGCTGCTGCTGGACCACCGGGGTGAGGCGCTGGTCCTCCAGGTGAAGGAGGCCAGGCCCTCGGCGCTGCTGCCGCACCTGCCCGGGCTCGGCTTCGTCTCCCCGCCGGAGGAGCACGAGGGCCGCCGGGTGGTGGCCGGGCAGAAGCGGATGCAGGTGGTCTCCGACATCCTGCTGGGCTGGACGACGGTGGAGGGGCGGCCCTTCCAGGTCCGCCAGTTCCGCAACCGCAAGGGCAGTGTGGACCCGGCGGCGCTGGCCGCCGACCAGTTCGACGACTACGGGCGGATGACCGGAGCCCTGCTGGCGCGGGCGCACGCGCACAGCGCCGATCCGCGGCTGCTGGCCGGGTACTGCGGCAAGAGCGACGAGCTGGACGAGGCCGTGGCCGGCTTCGCCGTGGCCTACGCCGACCGGAGCGAGGCCGACCACGCGGTGCTGGTGGCGGCGGTGCGGTCCGGTCGGATCGCGGCGGAGTCCGGGGTCTGAGCGGCGGAGCCTGAGGTTCGAGCGGCGGAGTCCGGGGTCCGAGCGGCGGAGTCCGGGGTCTGAGCGGCCGGGATGTTTCACGTGAAACCGGTGGATGTTTCACGTGAAACACCCGGGCCCGAGGGCCTTAGGCTGGCCGGGTGAGCGAGCAGACTGTTCCCGAAGCGTCCGAGCCCGGCTCCGGCCCCGGCCCCGCTGCCGACGAGCGGCCCGAGGCGCGCCTGGAGCGCGCCGTGCGGGCCGCCGAGCAGGCACTGATCGAGTTCGAGATCGCGGTGGAGACCTTCCGGGTGGAGGTGGAGAACTTCTCCCGCCTGCACCACCAGAAGCTCGGCCCCATGTACTCACGGCTCGACGAGCTGGACGCGCTGATCGCCGAGGCGAAGGCGCAGCGCACCGGGGATCCGGAGGACCTGCGCCGTGCGCGCGAGGCCCGCTCGCTGGTGATGCCGATGCCCGGGGTCGACGAGCTGTTCCACGACTGGCTGGACTCGGACGGAATGTCCGACGACGCCTCCGCGATGCTCACGGACCGCGCGGTGCGGCCGCCGGAGCGGGTGCGCCCCTCGGAGGAGGTACGCCGCCTCTACCGCGAGCTGGTCCGCCAGGCGCATCCCGACCTGGCCCAGGACGAGGCCGAGCGCGAGCGGCGCGATGAGTTCATCGCCCGGGTCAATGCGGCCTACGGGCGCGGCGAGGAGCAGGCGCTGCGCGAGCTGGCACAGGAGTGGGCGGACGGCCCGGCGCCGGCCGAGCAGCGGCTGAGCGAGAGCGAGGAGCTGTACGAGCGCCTGGAGTGGCTCTCGCGCCGCAAGGAGCTGCTGTCGGTGGTCGCCCGGGACCTCGAGGAGAGCGCGATCGGGTCGATGCTGCGGATGGCCCCGGAGGACCCGGACCGGCTGCTGGAGGAGATCGCCGAGCAGCTGCTCGGCGACGTGGAGAAGCGCGAGGCGGAGCTGGCGGAGCTCACCGCCGAGTGAGGCGCCGACTGAGGCGTGGCTGAGGCGTGGCAGCGGCCCGGCTGAGGCCGGGGCCGCGGCGGACGGGTCGGCAGGCCGGGTCGGATAGGTTGGCTCAGCTATCCGTGACGAGAGAAGGCGACAGACATGAACTCCGGACCGCTTCCCTCGGTGGCCGCCTCCGCGCTGCCCTCCGAAGCCTTTGTCCTCGACGTTCGCGAGAACGACGAATGGGCGGCCGGCCATGCCGAGGGCGCACTGCACATCCCGATGAGCGAGTTCGTGGCGCGCATCGGTGAGCTGACCGAGAAGATCGAGGACGAGCGCCCGGTCTACGTGATGTGCCGGGTCGGCGGACGCTCCGCCCAGGTGGCCCAGTACCTGCGGAGCCAGGACATCGACGCCGTGAACGTGGCCGGCGGCATGCAGGACTGGGAGGCCGCGGGCCGCCCGGTCGTGACCGACGCGGGCACCCCGGGCTTCGTCGTCTGAGACGACCGCCCCGTGACGGCCTAGGCGAGGGGGTGGGCGGCCAGCAGGTCGCCCAGCGCCTCCTCGTGGGCCGCGGCCGGGCCGAGCTGGAGTTCCAGCTGCTTGGCCCAGGCGTGGTAGCGGTGCAGCGGGTAGTCGGTGTCGGCGCCGAAGCCGCCGTGCAGGTGCTGTGCGGTCTGCACGACGCGGCGTACGCCCTCGGAGGCCCAGATCTTGGCCACGGCCACGTCACCGGCGCTGGGCAGCGGTCCGCCCGCTCCGCCCGTGGAGGCGTCGAGCCGCCAGGCGGCCTGCCAAAGGGTGACCTCCATGGCGCGCAGGTCGATGTAGCGGTCGGCGGCCTGGACGGCGACGGCCTGGAAACTGGCCACCGGGAAGCCGAACTGCTCGCGCTTGCTCGTGTACTGGCTGGTCATGGTGAGCACGTTCTCGCCGAGCCCGAGCGCGAGCGCACAGGTTCCGGTGGCCAGGAGCTGGCGCAGGTGGTCCCAGGCGCCGGGCGCTTCGATCAGGTGCGCGGCCGGGACCCGTACGCCGTCGAGGGTGAGCTCGGCGAGCCGCTCCCCGCTGGTGGAGTACTGCTCCGCGAGGGACAGGCCCTCGGCGCCGCGGGGGACGAACGCGAGGATCGCTTCGCCCTCCCCGGTGTGGGCCGGTACGGCAATCCAGTCGGCGCTGTGCGCCCAGGCGACGGCCGTCTGGAGGCCCTCCAGCACCCAGGTGTCTGCGTCCCGCCGTGCGGTGACGGCCAGTTCGGCCGGGTCGTGGCCGCTGCGGCCGTGCGCGGCGACGGTGAGGACGAGGCTGCCCTGTCCGGCGCCGGGCAGCAGGGCGCCGGCCAGCTCGGGGCTGCCGTGGGCCTGGACGGTCATGGCGGTGGCGCAGTGCTCCAGGAGCGGCACCCGGGCCAGTACCCTCGCCGACTCGCGCAGGACCAGGCACAGGGCGATGGCGTCGAGTCCGGAGCCGCCGTGCTCCTCGGTGAGGACCAGGCTCAGCAGGTCGGAGTCGGCGAGCTTCGCCCACAGCTCGCGGTCGAACTCCTCGGCCACCGCCCTCGGGGTGAGTGCGGGGCTGGGCACGCCGTCGGGGGCCACGTCCGCGAACACGGCCTTGGCCGCCTCGACGGCGGCCTGCTGCTCCTCGGTGAAGGTGAAGTCCACTGCCTGTCCTCCCGCGTACCCGAATCGTGCTCTGCCTGACGGTGCGTCAAGATAGAACACGTTTCTAAAAAAGCACAGCCTGGAGATTCGACAGGGGGCGGCAGCGGGACGCTCAGCGGTCGAAGTCGATCTCCACGTCCTCCGACACCGGGTGCGACTGGCAGGCCAGCACGAACCCGGCCTCCGTCTCCTGCTCCTCCAGCGCGAAATTGCGGTCCATCCGCACCTCGCCCGATACGACGAACGCCCGACAGGTGCCGCACACCCCGCCCTTGCAGGCGTACGGGGCGTCCGCGCGGGCACGGAGCACCGCGTCGAGCAGGGATTCGCCGTCGCGCACCGGCCAGGTGCCCGAGCGGCCGTCGAGCCGCGCCGTGACCCGGCCGCGGGTGGTGTCGGCCGAAGCGGTGCGGGCTGGCGGGGCCGTGTCCTCGACGTGGAAGACCTCCTCGTGGACCCGGGTCCGCAGGACACCGAGCGCGGCCAGCGCCCGGTCCGCTCCCGTCACCAGACCGTACGGCCCGCACAGGAACCAGCCCGTCACCTCCGTGACCGGCAGCAGGGCGGGCAGCAGCTCCGTCAGCCGCTCCTCGCCGAGCCGCCCCGAGGGCAGCCCGGCCTCCTGCTCCTCCCGGGACAGCACGGTGACGAGCTGGAACCGGTCGGGATAGCGGTCCTTGAGGTCGGCGACCTCCTCGAGGAACATCGTCGAAGCCGCGCTGCGGTCGCTGCGCACCAGGCAGAACCGGGCGTCGGTGCGGGCGGCGAGGAGGGTGGCGGCGATCGACAGCACCGGGGTGATGCCGCTGCCGCCGACGATCGCGGCGTAGTGCGCGGCGGGCGGCGCCGCCGCGGGGTCCAGGACGAAGCGGCCGGCCGGGACCATCACGTCCAGGACGTCCCCGGCGGCGATCTCCTTGTGGGCGAAGGAAGAGAACTCCCCGCCCTCCACCAGCCGCACCCCGACCCGCAGCGCTGCGGGGCCGGGCCCGTCGGCGGCCGGGGCGGGGGAGCAGATCGAGTAGGTGCGCCGGACCTCCGCGATGCCGGCCGTGCCGGTGCCGGCCGTGCCGGAGCCGCCGCGGCGCAGGGTGAGGTGCTGGCCGGGGGCGTGCCGGTACTCGGTGCGCAGCTCCGGCGGGACGGCCAGGGTCAGGGCCACGGAGTCCTCGGTGAGCCGGTCGACGGCCGTCACCGTCAAGGTGTGGAACGCGCCGTGGCGCGCGGGGCGCACCGGCGCGGCGGGCGCCACCGGCGTGGGCGACGGCGGTGACACGGCCATTTACAGCTCCTTGAAGTGGTCGAACGGTTCACGGCAGGCGATGCAGCGGCGCAGCGCCTTGCATGCGGTGGAGGAGAACCGGCTGAGCAGCTCGGTGTCGGTCGATCCGCAGTTCGGGCAGCGGACGGACAGGGTGAGCGGGACCGGTCCGCCGGCGGCGTGCGGCCGCGGCGGGGCGATGCCGAACTCCGCCAGTTTGCGGCGGCCTTCGGCGCTGATGTCGTCGGTGGACCAGGCGGGGGCCAGCACGGTCCGCACCCGGACCTCCGGTATGCCGTGGTCGGTCAGGACCCGTTCGATGTCGGCGGACATGGCCTCGATGGCCGGGCAGCCGGTGTAGGTGGGGGTCAGGGTGACCTCCACGTGGCCGTCCTCGTGCATCCGCACCCCGCGCATCACGCCGAGCTCGGCGAGGGTGAGCACGGGCAGTTCGGGGTCGGGGACGGAGCCGGCCAGCGCGGCCAGCTCCACCTCCAGCCGGGTCTGCTCGGTGCAGGCACCGGCCCCGGTACCCGCACCGGTGCCGGTCACCACGATGCCCCCGGGTGGCTGCGGTGCAGGTGCTGCATCTCCGCGAGCAGCCGCCCGAAGGACTCGGTGTGCAGTCCCTGCCGGCCGGCTCCGGCGGCCCAGGCGCCGTGCCGCGGCCCCTGGGGCAGCTCCAGTCCGGCCCGCTCCAGTACGCCGCCCAGCGCGGCCAGCCAGCGGCCTTCCAGGGCGGCCCAGTCGATCTCGTCGAGCCCTTCCACCGGCCGGAACATCTCCCCGGTGTACTTCCACAGCCCGTCCAGGCCGGCGCGCATCCGGCGCCGACTCTCCTCGGTGCCGTCGCCGAGCCGCAGCGTCCACTGCTCGGCGTGGTCGCGGTGGTAGGCGGTCTCCTTGACCGCCTTGGCGGCGAGCGGCGCGAACGGGCCGTCGCCGAGCGCGAGTTCCCCGTAGAGCTCGTGCTGGTAGAGCGAGAAGTAGAGCTGGCGCGCGATGGTGTGGGCGAAGTCGCCGTTCGGCTGCTCGACCAGCTGGAGGTTGCGGAAGGACCGCTCCTCGCGGAGGTAGGCCAGCTCGTCCTCGTCGCCGGCCGTCGACAGCAGGACGCGGGCCTGGCCGAGCAGGTCGAGGGCGATGTTGGCCAGGGCGACCTCCTCCTCCAGGACGGGCGCGTGGCCCGCCCATTCGGCGAGGCGGTGCGAAAGGATCAGCGCGTCGTCGCCGAGGGCCAGCGCCGCCGTCTCGGCGGTCGTACCCGCTCCGGTGCTCGTCTCGGTGCTCGTCACAGGTGCTGCACCCCCTCGGGGATCTCGTAGAAGGTGGGGTGCCGGTACGGCTTGTCGGCGGACGGGGCGAAGAACGGGTCCCGCTCGTCCGGGGATGAGGCGGTGATCTCCGTGGAGGGCACCACCCAGATGGAGATGCCCTCGCCGCGCCGGGTGTAGAGATCGCGGGCGTTGCGCAGGGCCATCTCCGCGTCGGGGGCGTGCAGGCTGCCCGCGTGCGTGTGCGAGAGGCCGCGCCGCGAGCGGACGAACACCTCCCACAGGGGCCAGTTCTGCGTCATACCCGAGCCTCGCTTCCGATTGCTGCCGCGGCGGCCGTGGCCGCCGCCTGCTTCTCCGCATACGCCGCGGCCGCGTCGCGCACCCAGGCGCCTTCCTCGTGCGCCGTGCGGCGCTGGCCGATCCGTTCCTCGTTGCACGGGCCGTTGCCCTTGAGGACCTCCCAGAACTCCGCCCAGTCGATGGCTCCGAAGTCGTGGTGCCCGCGCTCCTCGTTCCACTTCAGGTCCGGGTCGGGCAGGGTCAGCCCCAGCGACTCGGCCTGCGGGACGGCGATGTCCACGAAGCGCTGGCGCAGGTCGTCATTGGTGTGGCGCTTGATCCGCCAGGCCATCGACTGCGCGGAGTGCGCGGACTCCCCGTCCGGCGGGCCGAACATCATCAGCGAGGGCCACCACCAGCGGTTCACGGCGTCCTGCGCCATCGCGTGCTGGGCCTCGGTGCCCCGGGAGAGGGCGAGGAGCAGCTCGTACCCCTGGCGCTGGTGGAAGGACTCCTCCTTGCAGATCCGGACCATGGCCCGCGCGTACGGCCCGTAGGAGCAGCGGCAGATCGGGACCTGGTTGGTGATCGCCGCGCCGTCCACGAGCCAGCCGATCGCGCCGACGTCTGCCCAGGTCAGCGTGGGGTAGTTGAAGATCGAGGAGTACTTCTGCTTCCCGGCGTGGAGCTTGTCGAGGAGCTCGTCGCGGCTGGTGCCCAGGGTCTCGGCGGCGCTGTACAGGTACAGGCCGTGGCCGGCCTCGTCCTGGACCTTCGCCATCAGGATCGCCTTGCGGCGCAGCGAGGGTGCGCGGGTGATCCAGTTCGCCTCGGGCTGCATGCCGATGATCTCGGAATGGGCGTGCTGGGCCATCTGGCGGACCAGGGAGGCGCGGTACTCGTCGGGCATCCAGTCGCGCGGTTCCACCCGCTCGTCGGCTGCCACGGCTGCGTCGAAGGCCGCCGCGAGCTGCGCGCCGAGGTCGGCGGTCATGTCGGTCCCCGCGTCCTGCCCTGCGTCCCGCCCCCCGGTCCCCGATGTCGCTGCCGGGGTCACTGCCACCATCACGGCCCCCTGTCAGAGGTCTTTTCCCGCCTCGTCCCGCCCGACCGACCGATCGTTCGGTTCATGCTCTTCAATGGTGGGACGAGGGCCCGTAGGGTGTCAACCTCTGTGGTCAACCCTGTGGACACCGGATGATCGGGGCGGGATGGATTCGAACGAGCGCGAGCCCCTCGACGCAGCGGCTCCACCCCCGCCCAGAGCGCCCGGAATCGCCGGCCTGTCCACGCCGTACCGGGTCGTCACGGCCCTCGCCCTCGGAGCGGTGGCGGTGGCCGCCTGCGGGCACCTGGCCCTCGTCTTCCTGCACGTGGCCCCGTCCAACACGGTCAGCAAGCGGCACGCGCGCACGATCGACGGCTGGATCTACCCCGAGTTCGAACAGAACTGGAAGCTCTTCGCCCCGAACCCGCTCCAGCAGAACATCGCCGTGGAGGTGCGCGCGGAAGTGCGGACGGACGACGGACGGCTGGTGACCGGCAACTGGCGCGGGCTGTCCGCCGAGGACGGCGCGGCCATCCGCCACAGCCTGCTGCCCAGCCACACCGAGCAGAACGAGCTCCGCCGGGCCTGGGACTTCTTCACCACCTCCCACGACGAGGACAACAAGTCCACCGGCGACCGCGGCGCACTCGCCGAGGAATACCTGCGCCGGATCGCCCTGGACCGGCTGGACCCGCGCACGCCGGCCGATACGTCCGACGGCAAGGGCGGGCAGCTAGGTCGAGTCACCGAGGGCCGGATCGTACGGATCCAGCTGCGCGGGGCGACGACGGAGGTCGCCGCACCCAAGTGGTCCGACGAGAAGGCCGACACCCAGACGTACTACCGGGAGCTGCCGTGGTGGACGGTCTGAGGGGGCCCGGCGCGGCGGGGCTCAAGGCCTCCGCCGGACGGGCGCTGGCCCGGGTCAGCGGGCAGGCACTGGGCCCGTACCAGAGCGCCGTGGTCCGCATCGGCTTCGCCGGCACCTGGCTGTTCTTCCTGCTGCGGGAGTTCCCCCACCGCCACGAAATGTACGGGCCGGACGGACCGTGGAGCTGGGAGCTGGCGCAGCGGCTGATCGACTCGAACCGTGCCTTCACGGTGCTGATGTGGTCGGACTCGGCGCTCTGGTTCGAGATCGTCTACGCCGTGGCCGTGCTCTCGTCCGCCCTGCTGATGCTGGGCTGGCGCACCTGGGCGACCTCCGTGGTGTTCATGGTCGGCGTGCTGTCCCTGCAGAACCGCAGCGTCTTCATGGGCGACGGCGGGGACAACGTCATCCACCTGATGGCGATCTACCTCGTGCTGACCCGGTGCGCGCAGGTGTGGTCGCTGGACGCCCGCCGCGCCCGCCGCCTCGGCGCGGCCTCGGCCGGGCGGGCGGGGCCGGTGCTGTGGGGCGTGCTCGGCGCGGTGTTCGCGTACGGGGCCGCGACCGGGCGGTTCAGCACCGGCTGGCTGGTGGTCTTCACGGCCCTGTGGGTGCTCGCCGCGCTGTGGTGGATGGTCGACCGCTACGAGCCGGAGGGGGAGGGGCGGGCCGTCCTCGACGTCCTGGCCAACCTGCTGCACAACGCCGGAATGCTGGTGATCATGGTGGAGGTCTGCCTGATCTACGCGACGGCCGGGTGGTACAAGATCCAGGGTTCGCGGTGGCAGGACGGCACGGCGCTGTACTACCCGCTGAACCTGGACTACTTCACCCCGTGGCCCGGGGTCTCGGCCTTCCTCGGGAGCAGCGGCACGCTGGTCATGCTGCTGTCCTACGGGACGGTCGCGGTCCAGGTGGCCTTCCCGTTCACGCTGTTCAACCGGCGGATCAAGAACGTGCTGCTGGCGCTGATGATGCTGGAGCACGCCGGGATCGCGGTGCTGCTGGGTCTGCCGTTCTTCTCGATGGCGATGATCGCCGCCGATGCGGTGTTCCTGCCGACCGGCTTCCTGGTTTGGGTCGGCGCGCGGGTCGCTGCGCGGGGGTCCGTTCCGGACCGGGAGCCGGAGCCCTACGTGGACCCCGAGCCGGCGCTCCCCAGCCCGGTCCCTCGCTGAGGGCCGGTCCTGCAGGGCTGTCCCCTACCCGCCCTTCGCCCGTTCCCCGGGCTCTGCCCGGACCCGGTCCTCAAACGCCGGAGGGGCAGGATCGGAACGTAGGGTCGGCGGTATGAGTGAGCAGCACGGGACTCCCGACGGCAGCGAAGACACCGAACGGCAGTGGCGGGAGGGTGTCGCGCGGGAGGACCTCGTGCTTCTCGACGGGTTTCACGCGCTGAAGCACGCCCTGCGGTTCGGGGCGGACGTGCGGATGGTTGTCGCCGAGGAGCCGGACGCCGTACGGGGCCTCGCGCGCGAGTTGGCGCCGGACGTGGAGGCGGACGTGGCCCGGCTGGTGCGGCGGGCCCCGCTCAAGGGGCTGCTGGCGCGGGTGCACCCCACCGGGGTGGCGGCCCTCGCGGTCCGGCCCGACCGGGCCGCGGGGCGGGCCCGGCTCGACGCACGGCCCAGGACGGCCCCGATCGTGCTCCTCGACAACCCCCGCAACCTGGGCAACGTCGGCGCCGTCGTCCGGCTCGCCGCCGGCTTCGGCGCCACCGGCGTGGTCACCCGCGGCGACCTCGACCCCTGGCACCCCAACGTGGTCCGCGCCGGGGCGGGTCTGCACTACGCCACGACCGTGGACCGGGTGGAGCTCGGCACGCTGCCGCCCGGCCCGCTGTACGCCCTCGACCCGGAGGGCGAGGACATCCGCGCCCTCACCCTCCCGGACGAGGCCCTGCTCGCCTTCGGCTCCGAACGCCACGGCATCTCGCCCGAGCTGCGCGCCCGCGCCGATCACCTGGTGTCCCTGCCGATGCGGCCGCAGGTCTCCAGCTACAACCTGGCCACCAGCGTGGCCATGGCCCTCTTCCACTGGGGCGGGCCGAAGGAGACGGCCTAGCCCTGGCGGCGGACCTCCACCACGCGGAAGCGGTTCGACACGAAGGCCCCGTCGCACAGTGCGGCGTTCGCCGCCGGGTTGCCGCCGGAGCCGTGGAAGTCGGAGAAGGCCGCGGTCTGGTTCACATAGACCCCGCCCGTCAGGTTCAGCGAGAGCTGCGCCGACTCCTCCAGGCAGACCTCCTCGATGGCCCGCTCGGTGTCCGCGGACGTGGTGTACGCCCCGACCGTCATGGCGCCCTTCTCACGGACGGTGCGCCGCAGCAGTTCCAGGGCGCTCTCCGTGGAGTCGACCGCCACCGCGAAGGAGACCGGGCCGAAGCACTCCGAGAGGTAGGGGGCGGAGTCGTCCGGCTTGGCCGAGTCCAGCTTCACCATCACCGGCGTGCGCACCACCGCGCCCGGGAACTCCGGGTTCGTCACCTCGCGCGAGGCGAGCGCGACCTCGCCGAGCCCGGCCGCGGCCTCCAGGCGGGCCTTCACGTCCGGGTTGACCAGCGCGCCCAGCAGGGCGTTGGCCCGCGCGTCGTCGCCGAGCAGGCCGCCGACCGCGCCCGCGAGGTCCGAGACGACCTCGTCGTAGGACTTGTGCCCGGCGTCCGTCTCGATGCCGTCGCGCGGGATCAGCAGGTTCTGCGGGGTGGTGCACATCTGGCCGCTGTAGAGGGACAGGGAGAAGGCCAGGTTGGAGAGCATGCCCTTGTAGTTGTCGGTGGAGTCCAGGACGACGGTGTTGACGCCGGCCTTCTCCGTGTAGACCTGCGCCTGGCGGGCGTTGGTCTCCAGCCAGTCGCCGAACTCGGTGGACCCGGTGTAGTCGATGACCTTGATCTCGGGGCGGACGGCGAGCTCCTTGGCGATGCCCTCGCCCGGACGCTCCACGGCCAGCGCGACCAGGTTCGGGTCGAAGCCGGCGTCCGCCAGGACCTCGCGGGCCACCTGGACGGTCAGCGCCAGCGGGAGGACGGCGCGCGGGTGCGGCTTGACCAGCACCGGGTTGCCCGTGGCGAGGGAGGCGAAGATGCCCGGGTACCCGTTCCAGGTGGGGAAGGTGTTGCAGCCGATCATCAGGGAGATGCCGCGCGGGACGGCCGTGAAGGTCTTGCCGAGCTCGAGGGGGTCCTTCTTGCCCTGCGGCTTCGACCAGTCGGCCTGCCCCGGGACGCGGGTCTGCTCCTCGTAGGCGTAGGCCACCGCCTCCAGGCCGCGGTCCTGTGCGTGCGGGCCGCCCGCCTGGAACGCCATCATGAAGGCCTGGCCGCTGGTGTGCATGACGGCGTGCGCGAACTCGTGCGTCCGCGCCGAGATCCGGGCCAGGATCTCGATGCAGACCAGGGCGCGCACCTCGGGCCCGGCGTCCCGCCAGGCGCCCATGCCGGCCCGCATCGCGGGCAGCAGCACCTCCGGGTCCACGTGCGGGTACTCGACGCCGAGCTCCACTCCGTACGGGGAGGTCTCCGCGCCCGTCCAGCCGTCGGTCCCGGGCTGCCCGAGGTCGAGCCGGGTGCCGCGCAGCGCCTCGAAGGCGGCGAGGCCGTCGGCCGGCGCGGTCTCCCCGTACGCCTTGGGGTGCTCGGGGTGCGGGGACCAGTAGGCGCGGCTGCGGATGGTGGCCAGCGCCTGGTCCAGGGTGGGCCGGTGCTTGGCGGACAGCTGGGGGACGGTGAGCTCGGCGGCCATCAGGGACCAACTCCTCTTTGAGCCGGGCGGGATCAGGCGATCGGGGCAGGCAAGAAGGGATGAACAAGAGCAGACTGGAGTTAGAGTAACCGAACGATCGGTCGGGACAAGAGGGCCCGGCAGACCTGTGGACAAGTCGGTGCGGGAGGATCTGGGCATGACAGCAATCGAGCGGTCCCGCACAGTGGCGGTCGTCGGCGCCGGCACCATGGGGCAGGGCATCGCCCAAGTCGCCCTTCTCGCAGGTCACCGCGTGCTGATCTACGACATCAACGCCCTGCTCGCCGCCGACGCGGTCGGATTCGTCCAGGACCGGGTCGAGCGGATGGCCGCCAAGGGCCGTCTGGACCGCACCGAGTCCGAGGACGCGATCGGCCGGATCGCATCGGCGGCCGGGCTGCCGGAGCTGGCCGAAGCCGCCCTCGTGGTGGAGGCGGTCGTCGAGGACGTCACCGTCAAGCGGGCGCTCTTCGCGGCGCTCGAAGAGGTGGTTTCACCGGAGGCGCTGCTGGCCACCAACACCTCCTCCCTCTCGGTCACCGAGCTCGCCGCCGGACTCGCGCACCCCGGCCGCTTCCTGGGCCTGCACTTCTTCAACCCGGCCCCGCTGCTCCCGCTGGTCGAGGTGGTCTCCGGGTTCGCGACGGACCCGGCCGCCGCCGACCGCGCGTACTCCACCGTCCTGGGCTGGGGGAAGACGCCGGTGCGCTGCGCCGACACCCCGGGCTTCATCGTCAACCGGATCGCCCGGCCCTTCTACGCCGAGGCCTTCGCGGTGTACGAGGAGCAGGGCGCCGACCCGGCGACCATCGACGCCGTGCTCCGCGAGAGCGGCGGCTTCAAGATGGGCCCCTTCGCGCTGACCGACCTGATCGGCCAGGACGTCAACGAGGCCGTCACCCGCTCGGTGTGGGAGTCCTTCTTCCGCAGCCCCAAGTTCACCCCGTCCCTCGCGCAGCGGCGGCTGGTCCAGTCGGGCCGCCTCGGACGCAAGTCGGGCCACGGCTGGTACCCGTACGGCCCGGACGCGAAGGCCCCGGCCCCGCACACCGCCGGCCCCGAGGACGCGCCCGCGAAGGTGACCGTCGTCGGTGATCTCGGACCGGCAGCCGGCCTCCTCGACCTCCTGGAGGAGGCCGGGATCGAGGTCACGGACGTCGAGCACGGCGGCCCGTACATCCAGCTGCCCGGCGAGGGGCAGCTCGTGCTCGCCGACGGCAAGACGGCGATCGAGTTCGCCGACGTCGTCTACTTCGACCTCGCCTTCGACTACCGCGACGCCACCCGGATCGCGCTCTCCGTCAGCGAGGACACGAGCGAGCGGACGCTCGCGGAGGCCGTCGGGCTGTTCCAGAAGCTCGGCAAGAAGGTCTCCGTCATCGGCGACGTCCCGGGCATGATCGTCGCCCGGACGGTCGCGATGCTGATCGACCTCACCGCCGACGCCGTCGCGCGCGGGGTGGCGGGCGCCGAGGACATCGACACGGCGATGCGGCTCGGGGTCAACTACCCTGCGGGCCCCGCCGAATGGCACGACCGGCTCGGCCGCGACTGGGCGTACGACCTGCTGCACCACCTCGACGAGCGCTGTCCCGGCGGCCGGTACGCGCCCTCGCTGGCGCTGTACAAGCTCGGCTACGCGGCGGGCGACGACGACGCAGAGGACGCAGAGGGCGCAGAGAACGCGGCTGCCGCCGACGACGACGGCCCGGACGACGCGGCGGGGGAGACGGAATGACGACGGCCAAGCGGGACACGTACACGCCCGAGACGCTCCTGTCGGTCGCCGTCCAGGTCTTCAACGAGCGCGGCTACGACGGCACCTCGATGGAGCACCTCTCCAAGGCGGCCGGCATCTCGAAGTCCTCGATCTACCACCACGTCGCCGGCAAGGAGGAGCTGCTCCACCGCGCCGTCAGCCGGGCCCTGGACGAGCTCTTCGCGGTCCTGGCGGAGCCGGGGGCGATACGGGGCCGCGCGGTCGAACGCGTCGAGTACGTCACGCGCCGCACGGTCGAGGTCCTCGTCGCGGAGCTCCCCTACGTGACCCTGCTGCTGCGGGTCCGGGGCAACACCCGCACCGAGCGCTGGGCCCTGGAGCGCCGCCGCGAGTTCGACCACCAGGTCGCGGAGCTGCTGAAGGCGGCCGCCGCCGAGGGCGACCTGCGGGCGGACGTGGACATCCGGCTCGCCACCCGGCTGCTCTTCGGCATGGTCAACTCGCTGGTCGAGTGGTACCGCCCGCACCCGGGCACCACCCCCGACCAGCTCGCGGACGCGGTGGTCAGCATGGCCCTGGACGGCCTGCGCACGCAGCGGTGACCCGCTACCCCGCGTGGGCGGCCCGGGGGCGGTAGAGCTCGCGGGCGCGGGCCAGGGCTCCGGGCCCGTCCGGGGGCAGGGGCAGGAAGTGGTCCAGCTGCCACGCCTGGGCGGCGGAGGCCTGCCGGTTGGGGGCGGTCACCCAGGGCGGGTAGACGCGGAACGCCCTCTTCCCGCCGGACCCGTGTGCCGATACGACACCGTTCCGGTGAAGCGTGTCCACGGAGAAGACGAACTGGCCGGTGCGGTCGCCGTCGCGGGTGGCGACGACGAAGAGGTCGACCGGGTCGGCGGTGTCGAAGGGCTGGATGGGACCGCCCGGGGACCGCTTCCACAGCGTGACGAACTGCCCCGCCTTGGTGGGGGTCGTCCTGGCCGCGCGGAACCGGACGGCGAGCCCGTCGAGGGTGAAGGCGTGGGCGGCGTACTCGGCGCTCTCGGCTTCGGGTACCGGCGCTGAGCAGGTGAACCCGCAGGGGTCGTAGACGAGCTCCTTGGCCGCGAGGAGATCCGGGTGCGGGCCGGGGGTCCGTGCCATGTGGCTAGTCCTCCGTGATCGTGGGGCCGGCGGCCGGGTCGCGGGCCAGCAGATCCGTTTCTTCGAAAACCAGCAGGGTGCGCGTGGAGAGGACCTCCGGGATGGACTGGAGGCGGGTCAGGACCAGCTCGCGCAGGGTGCGGTTGTCCGGGGTGTGGACCAGGAGCAGGACGTCGAAATCGCCGCTGACCAGGGCGATGTGGGCTGCGCCGGGGAGTTCGCGGAGCTGTTCGCGGACCGTGCGCCAGGAGTTCTGGACGATCTTCAGGGTGATATAGGCGGAGGCCCCCTGACCTGCGCGTTCGTGGTTGACGCGGGCGGTGAAGCCGCGGATCACCCCGTCGTCGATGAGCCGGTTGATCCGGGCGTAGGCATTGGCCCGGGACACGTGGACCTGTTCGGCGACGGAGCGTATCGAGGCGCGGCCGTCCGCCTGGAGCAGCCGCACGATCGACCGGTCGATCGGGTCCAGCGGGCGGGGCGGTGCCGTCGGCCCGGGGGCTACCGGCGGTACGGGCGCGCCCCCGAGTGCGCCCCCCGCTCCGGAACCCGTTGCCGGGCCCGGCGCGGAACCCGCTCCGGCCATTTGTTCATCCGTCATCGCCCGATGCCTGCCTCTCCTGGACGTCCTGCACCCATACCAGGGCGTCGACGCCACTTTGTCCACAGCCTGGCGCCGCCTGTAGCCAAATTGCCCGGACAACCGAACAATCGGTAGGTGAGGCGCCTCACACCCGGGGCCCTCCCTGCCCGCTTCCCACGAGGAGGTGTACGCCGCCATGACGGTCCAAGAGCTGCCCGGTGCCGGTGCGTCCCACCGCTCCACCCCGCCGCCCGCCTGGAGGCCCCGTACGGATGCCGCCCCGCTGCTCCCGGACCCCGAGCCGTACCGGGTGCTGGGCACCCCGGCCGCCGACCGGCTCGACCCCGAGCTGATGCTGCGGTGCTACGCCGAGCTGGTGCGCGGCCGCCGCTACAACGCCCAGGCCACCGCCCTCACCCGGCAGGGCCGTCTGGCCGTATATCCGTCCACCGTCGGCCAGGAAGCGTGCGAGATCGCCGCAGCCCTGGTCTTGGAGGAGCAGGACTGGCTCTTCCCGAGCTACCGCGACACCCTCGCGGCCGTGGCGCGCGGACTCGATCCCGTACAGGCGCTGACGCTGCTGCGCGGCGACTGGCACACCGGGTACGACCCGCGCGAGCACCGGATAGCCCCCCTCTCGACGCCCCTCGCCACCCAGCTGCCGCACGCGGTCGGCCTGGCGCACGCCGCCCGGCTGCGCGGTGACGACGTGGTCGCCCTCGCCATGGTCGGCGACGGCGGCACCAGCGAGGGCGACTTCCACGAGGCCATGAACTTCGCCGCCGTCTGGCAGGCGCCGGTCGTCTTCCTCGTCCAGAACAACGGCTTCGCGATCTCCGTCCCGCTCGCCAAGCAGACCGCCGCCCCGACCCTGGCCCACAAGGCCGTGGGGTACGGGATGCCCGGCCGCCTCGTCGACGGCAACGACATCGCCGCCATGCACGAGGTGCTGTCCGAGGCGGTCCGGCGCGCTCGCTCCGGCGGCGGACCGACCATGATCGAGGCGGTCACGTACCGCATCGAGGCCCACACCAACGCCGACGACGCCACCCGCTACCGGGGCGACGCAGAGGTCGAGGCCTGGAAGGCGCACGACCCGGTCGAGCTGCTGGAGCGCGAGCTGACCGCGCGCGGCCTGCTGGACGAGGCGGGCATCAAGGCCGCCAAGGACGCGGCCGAGGCGATGGCGGCGGATCTGAGGGACGCGATGAACGCGGAGCCGGTGCTCGACCCGATGGACCTCTTCGCACACGTCTACGCGGAGCAGACCGGCCAGCTGCGCGAACAGGCGGCCAT
Organism: Streptomyces sp. NPDC058289; assembly: GCF_042880975.1. Lineage (NCBI taxonomy): Bacteria > Bacillati > Actinomycetota > Actinomycetes > Kitasatosporales > Streptomycetaceae > Streptomyces > Streptomyces sp. NPDC058289. The sequence continues at coordinate 7,314 of NZ_JBHVYI010000047.1, read as the reverse complement.
GCTCCGTGCCGAGCTGGACGCGGCCGAGCAGGAAGAGGGGGACGGATCATGACCACGGTGGCGGTGAAGCCGGTGAACACCAAGCCGGCGACCATGGCCCAGGCCCTGAACCGGGCGATGCGCGACGCGATGGCCGAGGACCCGACCGTCCACGTCATGGGCGAGGACGTCGGGGCGCTCGGCGGGGTCTTCCGCATCACGGACGGCCTCGCGAAGGAGTTCGGCGAGGACCGCTGTACGGACACCCCGCTCGCCGAGGCCGGAATACTCGGCGCGGCCGTCGGCATGGCCATGTACGGGCTGCGGCCGGTCGTGGAGATGCAGTTCGACGCCTTCGCGTACCCGGCCTTCGAGCAGCTGATCTCGCACGTGGCGAAGATGCGCAACCGCACGCGGGGCGCGATGCCGCTGCCGATCACCATCCGGGTGCCGTACGGCGGCGGGATCGGCGGGGTGGAGCACCACTGCGACTCCTCCGAGGCGTACTACGTGGCCACGCCCGGGCTCACCGTCGTCACCCCGGCGACGGTCGAGGACGCGTACGGACTGCTGCGCGCCTCGATAGCCAGCGACGACCCGGTGATCTTCCTGGAGCCGAAGCGGCTGTACTGGTCCAAGGCCGACTGGTCGCCCGAGGCGCCCGCGGCGGTCCCCGGGATCGGCAAGGCGCTCGTCCGGCGGACCGGCACGAGCGCGACGCTGATCACCTACGGGCCCTCGCTGCCCGTGTGCCTGGAGGCGGCCGAGGCGGCCCGCGAGGAGGGCTGGGACCTGGAGGTCGTGGACCTCCGCTCGCTGGTCCCCTTCGACGAGGAGACCGTCGTGGCCTCCGTGCGCCGGACCGGGCGCGCGGTGGTGGTCCACGAGTCCGGCGGCTTCGGCGGACCGGGCGCGGAGATCGCCGCCCGGGTCACGGAGCGGTGCTTCCACCACCTGGAGGCGCCCGTGCTGCGCGTCGCCGGCTTCGACATCCCGTATCCGCCGCCGATGCTGGAGAAGCACCACCTGCCCGGCGTGGACCGGATCCTGGACACCGTGGCCCGTCTGCAGTGGGAGAACTGATGCCGCAGGTCATGGAGTTCAAGCTGCCGGACCTGGGGGAAGGGCTGACCGAGGCGGAGATCGTCCGCTGGCTGGTGGCCGTCGGCGACGTCGTCGCCATCGACCAGCCCGTCGTCGAGGTCGAGACGGCCAAGGCGATGGTGGAGGTGCCCTGCCCGTACGGGGGCGTGGTCACCGCCCGCTTCGGCGAGGAGGGGACGGAACTGCCCGTCGGAGCCCCGCTGATCACGGTGGCGGTGGGTGCGCAGTGCGCGCCGGCCGATGCCGACGCCCCCGAGGGGACCGCGGACTCCGCGAACGCGCCCCGGCCCTTGATCGGTTACGGCTCGGACCATTCACGTCCGGCGCGTCGGAGGCGGGTGCGACCCGGCTCCGCCGCGCCGGGGGTCGCTTCCACGGATCCGGCTCCGGCCGCGGTCGCGGTGGTCGCGGCGGTCACGGCACCTGCCGTCACGGCACCGGCGGCCACCGCACCGGCCGTCGTCGCCGGGCCGGTGCCGGTCATCTCGCCGCTGGTGCGCAAGCTGGCCCGGGACCACGGGGTGGACCTGCGCGCCCTGCGCGGAACGGGACCCGAGGGCCTGATCCTGCGCGCGGACGTCGAGGCGGCGCTGCGCGCACCGGCTCACGCGCCGTCGGTCGTGGCTCCCGCCGCGGTCCCGGCCGGTACCTCCGCCGCGCCGGAGGGCGCCACGCGGATCCCCCTCAAGGGGGTGCGCGGGGCGGTCGCGGACAAGCTGTCGCGAAGCCGGCGCGAGATCCCGGACGCCACCTGCTGGGTCGACGCGGACGCCACCGAGCTGATGGCGACCCGGGCGGCGATGAACGCCGCGGGCGGCCCCAAGATCTCGGTGCTCGCGCTGCTCGCCCGGATCTGCACGGCGGCGCTGGCCCGCCACCCGGAGCTCAACTCCACGGTGGACCTCGCGGCGAACGAGATCGTCCGGCTGCCGGCCGTGCACTTGGGCTTCGCCGCGCAGACGGAGCGGGGCCTGATGGTCCCGGTGGTCCGGGACGCGCAGACGCGCAGCGCGGAGTCGCTGTCGGCGGAGTTCGCCCGGCTCACCGAGCTGGCCCGGGCGGGGAAGCTGGCCCCGGCCGATCTCACCGGCGGCACCTTCACCCTGAACAACTACGGGGTGTTCGGGGTCGACGGCTCCACGCCGATCATCAACCACCCCGAGGCGGCGATGCTCGGTGTGGGGCGGATCATTCCGAAGCCGTGGGTGCACCAGGGGGAGTTGGCGGTCCGGCAGGTCGTCCAGTTGTCTCTGACGTTCGATCACCGGGTGTGCGATGGCGGGACCGCGGGTGGGTTCCTGCGGTACGTCGCCGACTGCGTCGAGTCGCCCTCGGTGCTGCTGCGCAGCCTGTAGCACCCCTAGGCGGGTGCGGGGCGGGTGCGGGTGGTCTGCCCTGCGGGGCGGAGTCCCCTACCCGCCCTTCGCCCGTTCCCCGGGGCGCAGCCCCGGACCCGCTGGGGCTGCGCCCCGGACCCGCTGGGGCTGCGCGCCGGACCGGCGCGCCTCACACGTCGGCGGGGCTGGATGTGGGTTCAGGTCGTCAGGAGCAGTTTGCCCACGTGGGTGCTTGCCTCCAGGACGCGGTGGGCCTCGGCTGCGTCCTGCATCGGGTACGTCGCGTGCACGACCGGGTGGATGCGGCCCGCCGCTACCTGGGGCCATACGTGTTCCCGTACGGCCGCGACGATCGCCGCCTTCTCCTCCAGGGGGCGGGCCCGGAGCGTGGTGGCGGTGATCGCCGCCCGCTTCGCCAGCAGGGCGGCCAGGTTGAGCTCCGCCTTGACCCCGCCCTGGAGTCCGATGATCGCCAGGCGGCCGTTCACGGCCAGCGCGTCCACGTTCCGGGTCAGGTACTTCGCGCCCATGATGTCCAGGATCACGTCCGCCCCGGCGCCGTCCGTGGCCGCCCGGACCTCCTCCACGAAGTCCTGCTCGCGGTAGTCGATCAGGATGTCGGCGCCCAGTTCGGCGCAGCGCGCCAGCTTCTCCTTGCCGCCCGCCGTGACCGCGACCCGCGCGCCCACGGCCTTGGCCAGCTGGATCGCCATCGTCCCGATGCCGCTCGATCCACCGTGCACCAGCAGGGTTTCGCCCGGGCGCAGACCGGCCACCATGAACACGTTCGACCAGACCGTGGCGACGACCTCCGGCAGGGCCGCCGCCGTCACCAGGTCCACGCCCGCCGGTACCGGCAGCAGTTGGCCCGCCGGGACGGCCACCCGCTGCGCGTACCCGCCGCCGGCGAGCAGCGCGCACACCTCGTCGCCGACGGACCAGCCGGACACCCCGGCCCCGATCGCGGAGATCCGCCCGGAGCACTCCAGGCCGGGATGGGGCGAGGCGCCGGGCGGAGGGTTGTAGAAACCCTGCCGCTGCAGGACGTCGGCGCGGTTCACGGCGCTCGCCGCCACCTCGACGAGGACCTCGCCGTCACCGGCCACCGGGTCGGGTGCTTCGGCCCACACCAGGGACTCGGGGCCGCCGGGCTGTTCGATGGTGATCGCATGCATGGCCGGAGGCTATCGCCCCCGGAGCGCTCAGTCCGCCGAACCCAGCACCACGGGCGGGGTGGCCGAGGGGGCCGCGCGGACGATGGTGATCACGCGGTCCGTCAGCTGGAGGGGGCTCGCGTGCGGATCGTCGTACGGGAGCAGGCGGTGGCCGCGCAGGACGCTGACGACCAGGTCGTCGGTGTCCCGGACCGATTTGCCGACCTCCGCCCGGTTCACCGGACGCTCGATCAGGTCGAGCCCGCTGCCCTGCTGGATGAGGTCCTCCATCACGGTGCCCGCGCTCGGGCTGAGCACGGAGAGGCCGAGCAGGCGGCCCGCCGCGCTCGCGCTCGTGATGACCGCGTCGGCGCCCGACTGGCGCAGCAGCGGCGCGTTCTCCTCTTCCCGGACGGCCGCCACGATCTTCGCGCCGCGGTTGAGCTGGCGGGCCGTCAGGGTGACGAGGACCGCCGTATCGTCGCGCTGGGTAGCGATGACGATCTGACGGGCCTTCTGGATCTCGGCGCGCAGCAGGACGTCGGAGCGCGTGGCATCGCCGACGACCCCCGTGAACCCCTCCGCGTTGGCGATGTCGATCACCTTGGCGCTGGGGTCGACGATGACGACCTGCTCCTTGCTGAGGCCGGTGGCCAGCAGGGTCTGCAGGGCGGAGCGGCCCTTCGTGCCGAAGCCGACGACGACCGTGTGGTCACGCAAGTTCTTCCTCCAGCGGCTGAGCCGCCACTCTTCCCTGGTGCGTTCGGTGAGGACTTCCAGGGTGGTGCCGACCAGGATGATCAGGAACAGCACGCGCAGCGGGGTGATCAGCAGGACGTTGACCAGCCGCGCGCTGTCGCTGTACGGGACGATGTCGCCGTAGCCGGTGGTCGACAGCGTGACGGTCGCGTAGTAGACGCAGTCGAGGAAGTCGACCTTGTTGTTGGCGTTGTCGTGGTAACCCTCGCGGTCGATCCACACGATCATGACCGTCAGGGCCATCACGAAGAGCGCCATCAGCAGGCGGCGCGTGACCTGACGGAGCGGCTTTTCGACGATGCGCTTGGGCAGTTTGATGCGGCGCGAGACGAGCTTCTCGTCGGCGCCGCGTGCCATCGCGTCGGATCCGTGAAGTTTCACGTGAAACATCCCCCCGAGGCCCACGGGAGATCGAGGATCTCCAACTCCTGGCCGGACCGCGCCCCGTTCGGGGGTACGACGGCCAGCGCGTCCGCGGCGGCCACGCCGCGCAGCATCGCCGGCCCGTTGTAGCGCAGCGGTACGGCGTGGTCCTCGGTCAGCAGGACCGGTACGAGCCGGGTGTCGTGCGGGTGACCCGGTACGTCGCCCTCCACGGGCACCACGTACCGGGGGCGCGGGCGCCGTCCGGCGAGGGCGCGCAGCAGCGGTTCGGCGAGGGTGAGCAGCCCGGAGACGGCGGCCAGCGGGTTGCCGGGCAGCCCCACCAGATGGCGGATCGGGTCCTGGCCGGGGGCCCCGCCGCCGATGCGGGCCAGCAGCATCGGGTGCCCGGGGCGTACCGCAACCCCGTCGACGAGCAGGTCGGCGCCGGCCTTGGCGAGCACGGGGTGGACGTGGTCGACGGGGCCGGAGGCGGTGCCGCCGGTGGTGATGACCACGTCGGCGGCGGTGCCGGTGACGGCCGCCAGCAGTGCTTCGGCGCCCGCCGGGTCGTCGCCGAGCCGCCGGACGGCGATGACCTCGGCGCCGAGCCGGGTCAGCCAGGGGCCCAGCATGGGGCTCAGGGCGTCGCGGATGAGCCCGTCGTGCGGGGGCCCCTCGGTGAGCAGTTCGTCGCCGAGGACCAGGATCTCCACGCGCGGCCGGGGGCGGGTGGTGAGCTCGTCGTACCCGGCGGCCGCGGCGAGGCCGAGGACGGCCGGGGTCACCAGGGAGCCCGCCGGCAGCAACAGGTCGCCCGAGCGGCATTCCTGGCCGCGCGGGCGGATGTCCTGGCCGGTGGCGACGGGACGTTCGGCGTACAGCAGGGCGCCGGCCTCGCGGGAGTGCTCGCTGCGGATCACGGCGTTGGTGTCCGCGGGGATCCGGGCGCCGGTGGCGATCCGTACGGCCTCGCCGTCCGCGAGGGGCGCGGGGCGCTCGCTCCCGGCCAGTGCGCTCTCGCCGGCGCGGACGGTCCAGGGGCCGGGACCGGCGACGGCCCAGCCGTCCATCGCGGAGGTGTCGAAGGACGGCAGGTCGCCCAGGGCGTCGAGGGGCGCGGCCAGCACCTCGCCGAGGGCGGCCGCCAGGGGAACCCGGTGGGTGCGGCCGCGGACGGCCGAACCGGCACGGGTGGCGGTCTCCCGGGCCCGGTGCCAGGGCGCGGCGTGGTGACCGCCGCCGGTGCCGACGGCGGCGTCGGAACGGGGGTCGCGGCTGACCAGAGCGAGGGCCTGGTCGAGGGCGCGGTCGGCGTCGGTGCCGGGGTCGGCGGTCATCCGGAGCCGGTCGCTTCGGGGCCGGTGGCCTCGCGGCCGGTGGCGCCCGGGGCCTCGGCGGCTTCCGCGGCCTGGCCTTCGGCGGCCCAGCGCAGGGCCAGTTCGGCGGCCTTGCGGGAGGCCTCGGCCACGGCCTGTGCGGGGTCGGCCCCGGTGGCTTCGGCGTGGGCCGCCGCGTAGCCGACGAGGAAGGTCGTCAGCGGGGCGGCGGGCCGGGCGACGCCGTGCGCGGCGTCACGGGCGAGGTCGAGCAGGGTCTTGGTGTCGACGGCGACGTCGATGCCCAGCTCGTTCTTGACGGCGGTGATCCATTGCTCCAGCACGGTTCCATGCTCTCTGATTCGGGCGCGGGCGGCGGCGAGATCGTCCCAGGTGTCGCAGTCGAAGGAGGCGAGTGGCGCAGCCGCGGTGACCGGGGTGAGGTCGAGTTCGGCGGTGAGGGCGCGCAGGGGGAGGCCGTTCACCGAGCCGTGTTCGGCGGCCAGCAGGGCGATTTCCCTGCGCAGGGGCTCGGCGCGGTAGGCGGCGACCAGGGGCTGGTCGCGGCCGCCCGGGTCCCGGAGCAGGGCTCCGTCACGGGCGTGGTGTTCGGGCGCGTCGAGGGTTCGGAGCAGGGCGCCGACGGTGTCCCGGTCCAGGAACGGCAGATCGGCGGAGAGTACGAGGACCAGCGCGGCGGTGGTGTGCCGCAGCCCGGCGTCCAGCGCGGCGAGGGGGCCGCCGCCGGGGGGGTCCTCCCGGGCCCACTGCACGGGCCGGGCGGTGGGCCTGCGGCCGGCGACGACGACGGTGGTGCGGGCGTCTTCGCAGGCGTCCAGGACGCGGTCGAGGAGGGGGCGGCCTCCGACCAGGAGGCCGGGTTTGTCGGCTCCGCCCAGTCGCCTTGCGGCGCCGCCTGCCAGGACGATGGCGTCGTAGGTCATTCCCCGAGTATGCGGGGGGTCGGGGCCGGATGGGATGTGGCGTTTACCGGGTTCTTACCCGGTCGCCCGCGGGGTCGGCTGCGGGTGTGCCGCTGCGTGGGGCGGAGTCCCCGCTGGGCTCCATGCTGCTGCGCGGGGCCAAGTCCCCGCTGGGCTCCATGCCGCTGCACGGGGCCAAGTCCCCGCTGCGCCCTTCGCCGCTGCGCGGGGCGAAGTCCCCTACCCGCCCTTCCACCGTTCCCCGGGCGCTGCCCGGACCCGCGCCTCAAACGCCGGCGGGGCTGGGTGTGTGTCCCCGGGCGCTGCCCGGAGCCCGGTCCTCAAGCGCCGGACGGGCTGGAGGGGGGTACCGGGC
>NZ_JBHVYI010000046.1:0-68336 GCF_042880975.1 Streptomyces sp. NPDC058289 | reverse complement strand
CCCTCGTAGTTGTGCCGGGTCTGCACCTCAATCGTGCTTTATATTACCAAACTACCCCCGCTCCGGGGGGCCGCGCCTCACCCCGGCGGGCCCCCCCTTCGGCATATCCGCTTGAGTTCGTATCCGGCGGGTCGCCGGACCGACGGAGACCGCCTGAAACGGGAGATCGGGGGTGCCACTCGTGCGGATCGGACTGCTCACGGAAGGTGGTTATCCGTATGCGACGGGGGAAGCGAGGCTCTGGTGCGACCGGCTCGTGCGCGGGCTTCCCCAGCACGAGTTCGAGCTCTACGCCCTGAGCCGCAGCGCCGAACAGGAGGAGCGCGGCCGGGTGCCGCTGCCCTCCCACGTCACCCGGGTGCGGACCGCCCCGCTGTGGGCGCCGGCCGATGACGGGCGCAGCTACCGGCGCCGCGAGCGCCGCCGCTTCGCCGCCGTCTTCACGGAACTGGTCCGCGGGATCTGCGGAGCCGACCCCGCACGGTTCGCGGACGGGCTGTACGGGCTGGCCGCGCTCGCCTCGGAAGAGGGCGGGCTGTACGCGGCACTGCGCTCGGAGACGGCCGTACGGGCGGTGGAGTCCGCCTGTCGCGCCCCCGAGGCGAGCAGGGCCGTACAGCGGGCGCAGGTCGCGGACCTGCTGGAGTTCGTGGACGAACTGGAGCGGATGCTGCGGCCGTTGTCCCTCGACTGGTACGAGGACCTGCGCGAGGTCGACGTCTGCCACGCCGCCGCGGGCGGGGTGGCGGCGCTCCCCGGGCTCCTGGCCAAACGCTTCTTCGGAGTGCCGCTCCTGGTCACCGAGTACGGGGTCCAGCTCCGGGCCCACTACCTCGAGCACTCCGCGCACTCCGGGCGGGACGAGCGGCCGGCCGTACGGGCCCTGCTCGCGGCCTTCCACACCCGGCTGGCCGGGGAGATCTACTCCCAGGCCGACCTGCTCACCCCCGGCAACGCGCACGCCCGGCGCTGGCAGGAACGCTGCGGGGCCTCCCGCGAGCGGCTGCGCACGGTCTACCCCGGGATGGAGGCGGACCGATTCGCCGCAGTGGGCGAGGACCCGGCGTGCGGGGACCCGCACACGCTGGTCTGGGTCGGCCGGGTGGACCCCGCCAAGGACCTGATCGCCCTGCTGCACGCCTTCGCCGAGGTGCGCCGGGCCGAACCGCGCGCCCGGCTGCGGATCTTCGCGACCGCCGTCGGGACGGGCTCCGCCGCCGCGGGCTCCGCCGGCCCGGCCGGCGCGGGCAGCCACGCGGTCGGGCACGGCTACCTGGCCGACTGCCGCTCGCTCGCCGCGCAGCTCTTCCCCGACGAGGCCGCGGACGCGCACGCGGTCGGCGAGAACCCGGTCACCTTCGAGGAGATCGGCGGACCCGACGCGCCGTCCCCGGCCCACGCGTACGGCTCCGGGCGGGTGGTGGTGCTCTCCTCCGTCATCGAGGGCTTCCCCATCACCCTGGCCGAGGCGATGTTCTGCGGCCGGGCCACGGTGTCCACCGACGTCGGCGCCGTCGTCGAGGTGATCGGCGGGACCGGGCTCGTGGTGCCGCCGCGCAATCCGCGCGCGCTCGCCGAGGCCTGCATCACGCTGCTGCGGGACCCCGAGCGGGCCCAGCGGCTCGGCTCTGCCGCCCGGGCGCGGGCCCTCGAACTCTTCACCGTCGAGCAGAACGTCGCCGCCTTCCAGGAGTCCTACCTGAGGCTGCTCGCCCGCGGCCCGGCCCGCCCCGACGGCACCGGAGTGCCCTTCGAGCAGCCGCCCGAGGCCCGCGTCCCGGGCCACTGGGCCACCCCCACCTGGGCCACCCCGCACCCCGAACCCGGCGCCCCGCCCGCCGCCGACCCGGCCGCCCTCCCGAACCGCGAGGATGCCGTCGACGCACCTGCGGGGCTCATGGTGCCCGCCGCGCGGGCCGAGCGCGCCGCGACTCCGGAGGCCTCCGCATGACCGTGCCCCTGGACGAAGCCGTCCCCCCCATGGACCCGACCCCGCCCCCGCCCCGCCGGGCCCGCTCCGCCGGGGACCCCGTCAAGGCGCTGCTCCACCGCCACCGGGAGCTCTGCGAGCACGCCGTGGACCCGCTGGAGATCGCCGCCGGGCTGGAGGCGCACGGCATCACCGACCGCACCGCCGCCCGGTTCCGCCACCGGGACGTCTTCTCCCTCGCGGAGGAGCTCTACGCCCGGACCCCCCGCGACGGGACCCCGCCCGCCCCACCGGCCGGGATCCCGGTCCACGCCAAGGCGGTACGGGGCTTCGGCTACGCGCTGCTGCCCGGGGCCCTCGCCCTCGGCGCGGCCGCCGCCGGCGTGCCCTGGGCCGGAGCCCTGGCGGTGCTCGTCACCGTCGCCGCGCTCGGTCGGCCCGGCCGGGCCGCCGGGGGCCGGTTCCCCGTCGGCGTGTACCTGCTGGCCGCCGCCGCCCTCGGGTGGGCCGTCCACCGCCACGGGACCCTGCTCGGGATCGCCCTGGCCGTGGCCGTCGCCCCCGGACACCTGGCCGGCTCCGTCTTCGCGGCCCGCGCCCGGCGCAGGCTCGCCGGGAGCCGGGCCCTGGAGGACTTCGCCGACGGGGTGAGACCGCTGCTCCTCGGGACGCTCGCGCTGTACGCCGCGGCCGCCGCGGGGGCGGCCGCGCTGGCCGGGACCACCCTGGCGGTGGCCGTACCGCTCGCGGTGCTGCTCTTCCTGACCCGGCTGCTGCTCGGCCACGGAGCCCCGCGCGGAGCCCTCGCGGCGGCCACGGCCCTCGTACTCGCCCTGCTCCCGGTCCCGGCGGCGCCGTTCGCCGCCGCGGCAGGGGTCCTCGTACCCGCCGTCCTGGCGCTGTCGCGGGCCTCCGCGCACGCGCAGCGGCACGGAGTCCATTGAGTCCTTTCGGAATCAGACACCGAAGCGCCGTACCCCCCACCCAGATTCACCCATTCAACAAGGAGAAACAGGACATGACCGGCCAGCCAACCAACCAAGGGGCCGCGCGATGAGGGTGTTGCTGATCGGAGCCAACGGATACCTCGGGCGCTACGTAGCGGACCGGCTGCTCGCCGACCCCGCGGTCCAGCTCACCGCGCTCGGCCGCGGCGACGACGCCGACGTCCGCTTCGACCTCGCCACCGGCAGCCCCGGCGCGCTCACCCGGTTCCTCGACGCCGTCCACCCGGGCGTCGTCATCAACTGCGCGGGAGCCACCCGGGGCGGTGCCCGCGAGCTCACCCGGCACAACACGGTCGCCGTCGCCACGATCTGCGAATCGCTGCGTCGCAGCGGCTGCGGCGCCCGGCTCGTCCAGCTCGGCTGCGCCGCCGAGTACGGGCCCAGCCAGCCCGGGTCGTCCACGGCCGAGGACGCCGTCCCCAGACCGGGAGGGCCGTACGGAGTCAGCAAACTGGCCGCCACCGAGCTGGTGCTCGGCTCCGGGCTGGACGCCGTCGTCCTGCGGGTCTTCTCGCCCGTCGGCCCCGGCACCCCCGCCGGATCCCCCCTCGGCCGGCTCGCCGAAGCCATGCGGCGCGCGATGCAGTCCGGGGACGGCGAGCTCAAGCTCAGCGGGCTCGGAGTCCAGCGCGACTTCGTCGACGTACGGGACGTGGCGCGGGCGGTGCACGCCGCCTCGCTGTCGGCGGCCCAGGGCGTCGTCAACATCGGCACCGGCCGGGCGGTCAGGCTGCGCGACGCGGCCGCCGTGCTGGCGCGGGTCGCGGGGTACGGAGGCTCGCTGCACGAGATCGACGTACCGCAGCACGCCCAGCACCCGCAGGCGCACGGGCACCCCGGCCGGCCCTCCGGGCTCGCCGCCATCGGCTCCCCGCGCTCCGAGGCCACGGCCGAGCAGCTCGCCGCCGCGACGGCCCAGCCGCCGTACCCCTACCCGGACGGGTGCGGAGCCTGGCAGCAGGCGGACGTCCGTACCGCCCGCGACCGGCTCGGCTGGCGGCCGCGGATCAACCTGGAGGAGTCTCTCGCGGACATCTGGATGGAGGCGGCGTGCCGCATCTGACCACCCCGCCGGCCACCGGCCAGGCGGCCACCGAGGCGGGCCGGCTCGGCTTGGGGGTCCCGGGGTACGCGCACCCGCTGCTGGCCCCGGTGGAGTGGGCCGAGCTGACCCGGCCCGGGACGCCGCTGCACTGGGCCGTCCTCAACGTCACGGACGGGCCGGGCGGCCGGCCCGACCCGCACTGCACGGAGGCGGCCGCGAAGCTCCGTAGGGCGGGCGGCGCGGTCCTCGGTCATCTCGCCATGCGAGACGGGGAGCGGTCCTTCGGGGAGCTCGTCTCCGACGCCCACCGCTTCCGGGACTGGTACGGAGCCGACGGCTTCTACCTCGCGGACGCCCCGGCCGGGAAGGCGGAACTGGCCTCCGTGCGCAGGGTCGCGGACACCCTGCGGGGGCTCGGCGAGGGCCTGCGGATCGTCCTCGGACACGGCACCCACCCGTACGAGGGGTACACGGAAATCGCAGACCAGCTGGTCACCTTCTCCGGCACCTGGGCCGACTACCGCTGGTCGCAGGTGGCGGAGTGGACGGCGGACCATCCGCCCGAGACGTTCTGCCACCTCGTGCACGGAGTGCCGCGCACGCACCTGGAGGAAGCGCTCCGGATCGCCCGCTGGCAGGGCGCGGGGACCATCTGGTTCACCGACCGGCGCGGGGCCGCTCCCCTGGACCCCTGGGCATCGATGCCCGGGTACTGGGACGAAATCGTCTCGCGGATCGGACCGGGTGTCTCGGAATGAAGGAGGGCGTGGCAGTGTTACGGGAAGAACCACCGTTAAGACTTAATCATCTACGGAGTCCCCGTGTCGCTGCCACCCCTGGTAGAGCCAGCTGCTGAGCTCACCGTTGACGAGGTCCGTCGGTACTCCCGCCACCTGATCATCCCCGACGTGGGGATGGACGGCCAGAAGCGCCTGAAGAACGCCAAGGTGCTGGCCGTGGGCGCGGGCGGCCTCGGCTCGCCCGCCCTCATGTACCTGGCCGCGGCCGGCGTCGGCACGCTGGGCATCGTGGAGTTCGACGAGGTCGACGAGTCGAACCTCCAGCGCCAGATCATCCACAGTCAGGCGGACATCGGCCGTTCCAAGGCCGAGTCGGCCCGCGACAGCGTGCTGGGCATCAACCCGTACGTGAACGTGGTCCTCCACGAAGAGCGGCTCGAAGCCGACAACGTGATGGAGATCTTCAGCCAGTACGACCTCATCGTCGACGGCACGGACAACTTCGCCACGCGCTACCTCGTGAACGACGCCTGCGTGCTGCTGAACAAGCCGTACGTCTGGGGCTCGATCTACCGCTTCGACGGCCAGGCCTCGGTCTTCTGGTCCGAGCACGGCCCGTGCTACCGCTGCCTCTACCCGGAGCCGCCCCCGCCGGGCATGGTCCCGAGCTGCGCCGAGGGCGGCGTGCTGGGCGTGCTCTGCGCGTCCATCGGGTCCATCCAGGTCACCGAGGCCATCAAGGTCCTCACCGGCGTCGGCGAATCGCTGGTCGGCCGCCTGATGATCTACGACGCCCTGGAGATGCAGTACCGCCAGGTCAAGGTCCGCAAGGACCCCGACTGCGCGGTCTGCGGTCCGAACGCGACGGTCACCGAGCTCATCGACTACGAGGCCTTCTGCGGCGTCGTGTCGGAGGAGGCCCAGGAGGCCGCGCTCGGCTCGACGATCACTCCCAAGCAGCTCAAGGAGTGGATCGACAACGACGAGCCGATCGAGATCATCGACGTCCGTGAGATCAACGAGTACGAGATCGTCTCGATCCCCGGCGCGAAGCTGATCCCCAAGGGCGAGTTCCTGATGGGCACCGCCCTCCAGGACCTGCCGCAGGACAAGCGCATCGTCTTGCACTGCAAGACGGGTGTCCGCAGTGCGGAAGTCCTCGCGGTCCTGAAGTCCGCGGGCTTCGCGGACGCGGTCCACGTCGGCGGCGGCGTCATCGGCTGGGTCCACCAGATCGAGCCCGAGAAGCCGGTCTACTAGTCGGTCCGGACCGGTCCGGTCAGGTCCGGTTCAGGGCAGTCACCCGGAGGGGCCGTACCTCGCTCGCGCGAGGTGCGGCCCCTCCGGCGTTCCCGGCTCCCGGGCCTAGACGGGCGAGGTCGGCGGCGGGGAGGCCGACGCCGTGCAGACGGTGCCCGCGCCGGGCACCTTCCCGTCGAGCAGGTAGGAGTTGACGGCCCGCTGCACGCAGGGGTCGCCGCTGTTGTAGGCGCCGTGGCCCTCGCCCTTGAAGGTGAGCTCCACGCCGACGCCGGGGCCGAGCCGCTCCACCATCTTGCGGGCGCCCTCGTACGGGGTCGCCGGGTCACCGGTGTTGCCGATCACCAGGATGGGCGCCGAGCCGGGGGCGGAGACGTCCGGGGTGTTCCAGGCGCCGGCGACGGGCCAGTCGGTGCAGCCCATCATGGCCCAGCCGAGGAAGTCCCCGAAGACGGGAGAGGCGGCGCGGAACTCGGGCAGCTTGGCCTTGGTCTGGGCGAGCGTGTAGCGGTCCTTGGAGTCGGCGCAGCTGATGGCGGTGTTGGCCGACCCGATGTTGCTGTAAGTGCCCTTGGGGTCGCGGCCGTTGAGGGCGTCCGACATGGCGAGCAGGAGTTGCCCCTGGCCGCCCTCGGCCTCGTCCAGGCCCTGTTCCAGCAGGGGCCAGGCCTCCTTGGAGTACAGGGCGAAGGCGATGCCGTTGGTCGCGGCGTCCTCCGTGAGCAGCCGGTCGCCGGAGCCGGGGATGGGCTTGGCCGCCAGCTCCTTCTGGAGCTTGATGATGTTCGCCTCGATCTCCTTGGCGGTGCTGCCCTGGAGTTGGCAGGAGTCGCCGCGGTTCACGCAGTCCTGGGCGAAGTTGCCGAGCGCGAGCTGGAAGCCCTTGGCCTGGCCGAGGGCGCCCTCCTCGGAGTTCTTGGTCGGGTCGACCACGGCGTCGAAGACGGCCCGGCCGACGTTCTTGGGGAAGAGGTGGGCGTAGACCCCGCCGAGCTCGGTGCCGTAGGAGATCCCGAAGTAGTACAGCTTCTCGTCGCCGAGGGCCTGGCGGATCCGGTCCAGGTCGCGGGCTGCGTTCTCGGTACCGACGTGGGGCAGCACCTTGCCGGACTTCGCCTCGCAGGCGTCCTTGTACTTCTTGGAGGTGGCGAGGAACTGCTTCTCCTCCTCCGGCGTCGAGGGGCTGGAGTCGGCCCCGTAGTACGCGTCCAGCTGCTTGTCGTCCTCGCACAGCACGGGCGCGCTGCGGCCCACCCCGCGCGGGTCGAAGCTGACGAGGTCGTAGCGCTCGCGCAGGGCCGCGTACTCCTTCGCCGCGCCGGGCAGGGTGGTGATGCCGGAGCCGCCGGGGCCGCCGAAGTTGAAGACGAGCGAGCCGATCCGCTTGTCCTTGTCGCGCGCCTTGGCCCGGATCAACGCCAGGGGAATCGTCTCCCCTTCGGGCTCGGCGTAGTCCAGGGGCACGTCGAGGACGGCGCACTGCCAGTCCTTGCCGGGGACCTGCCCGGCGCCCTCGGCGGGGGTGGGAGCTTCGCACTCCCCCCACTTCGGTTTCTTGATGCCCTGGGCGGCGCCGTCCTTGCCCCTCTTCTCCTTGCCTCCGCCGTCGGAACAGGCACTGGTGGCGAGCAGCGCGGCGGCAGCGGCGGCGGCAGCGGCGACCCGCAGGGCGTGTGTGGGCATGCCTTCATCCTGTGCGCGCCTCGCGCGCCCCGCCCCCGCGCTGACCCATCCGGGTCACGGGGGCGGGGCGCGCGGGGGATCGGTCAGTGCGCCGCGGTCGCCGCCGGGATGTCCACGCGGGCGGCCCTGCGGGCCGGCCACAGGGAGGCGAGCAGGGCGCCGGCCATGGCGAGCAGTATTCCGAGGGCCAGCCGTCCCCAGGGGATGACCAGGGCGTATCCCGCGACGCTCTCCTGGAGGGTGTTGCCGAGGGCCCAGCCCATGAAGATGCCCATGACCGTGCCGACGGCCGCGCCGAGGGCGCCGACGAGCAGGGCCTCCATGCGGATCATCCGGGTCACTCCGGCGCGGTCCAGGCCGAGGGCGCGGAGCGTGCCGATCTCCTTGCGGCGTTCGAGCACGGACATCGCGAGGGTGTTGGCGATGCCCAGGGCGGCGATCACCAGGGCCATGCTGAGCAGGGCGTAGAACACGTTCAGCTGGTCGCCGATGCCGCTGCTGTCCTCGGTCCGGATGGCTTCCTTGTCGAGGACGGACAGGGCGGGGTTGTCGCCGAGGGCGTTGACGACGCTCGCGAGCTGGGCCCGGCCGGGTCCGCCCGCGGTGGCCACGACGATCGCGTCGGTGTACGGCGTGGAGTCGTACCGGGTGACCAGGGAGTCGGGTGCGGTGATGCTGGGCAGCACCTTGCTCTGCTGCTCCGCGTGATAGATCGCGCCGATGGTGACCTCGCCCTGCTTGCCCCGGCGCTCCAGCGGGAGGCTCTGGCCGACCTTCCAGCCGTTCGCCCGGGCCTTGTAGTCGGCGACGGCGATCTCGCCCCGGCCGAGGCTGTCCAGGGAGCCCCCGGTCACCTCGTAGCGCAGGAGGCGGCCGATGGCGGCGGGGTCGACGCCGGTCAGGACGCAGGACACGCCCCCGATCCGGTACTCGGTGGACTGGTTGAGCGGGCTGTAGGTGGCGCCGGGCAGCTTCTTGAGGGGCTCGGCGGTGGCGGGGGTCATCCGCTGCCCGCCCGAGGGGGCCTGCACCAGGTAGTCGGCGGTGATGTCACGGGTGGTCGCGCCGTCGAGGTACCGGGTGGCGGAGGCACCGAGGACGGACAGGCCCGAGGCGAGCGCGAGGGCGATGGCGAGCGCGGCGGCCGTGGCACCCGTACGACGGGGGTCGCGCACGGTGTTTCGGGCGGCGAGGTCGCCGTGCACCGGGCTCAGGCGCATCAGCAGCGGCCGGAGCAGGGCGGTGAACGGCCGGGACAGGAGCGGGATGAGGCCGATCATGCCGGTCAGGGTGAGGGTCGCGCCGAGGCCGATGACGGTCCGGGCGTCCGTGGCGTCCGACGCCGTGAGGGCTCCGTACACCACGCCGGCCGATCCGGTGAGCACCAGCGCGGCGCTGATCCCGGTGCGCACGGAGCCGGCGCGCGCGGGCGCCGCGGGCTCGGCGGCGCCGAGCGCGGCGACGGGCGGGATGGCCATGGCCCGGCGGACCGGCACCCAGGCGGCGATCACGGGCAGGGCGGTGCCGACCACCAGCGCGATGATCACCGTGGACGGGGAGAGGACCAGCGGGGCGGTCGGGCTGTCGGCGGCGGAGGAGAGGGCCTGGAGCAGGGCGGCGACCCCGGTGCCGGCCAGGATGCCGGCCACGGAGGCGATCAGCCCGACGAGGACGGACTCGGTGAGCAGGATCCGGCGGACCTGCTTGCGGGTCGCGCCGACGGCCCGCATCAGGGCCAGCTCCCGGGTGCGCCGGGAGACCAGCATGGTGAAGGTGTTGGAGATGAGGAAGGTGGCCACGAACAGGGCGACCGCCGCGAAGCCCACCATGATCTGGCTCATGGTGTCGCTGCCGCTGGAGGCGAGGTTCGCCTGGATCTGGGCGAGCCGGGCCCCGGTGACCGCGCTGGTGTCCTTGGGGATCGCCGCTTCGACCCGGGCGAGGAGCTGCGTCACATCGGTGCCGGGTGCGGCCGTGATCTCGATGTCCGTGTACCGGCCGGGCTGGAGGAACAGCTGCTGGGCGGTGGCGTTGTCGAACAGCACGAGGCTGCCGCCGAGGGAGAGCTTCGAGGCGTCGGTGCGGAAGATGCCGCCGAGCCTGTAGGAGGCGGCGCCGGTGCTCGTGCCGACGCGCACGGTGTCACCGACGTGGTAGCCGCCTTTGGCGGCGGCGGCCTCGTCCAGGGCGACCGAGTGGCCGTCGGTCGGGCCCGAGCCCTCGGTGAACCGGTAGGCGGGGTCTGCTCCGTCCTTGCCCGGGGCGAAGTTGCCGCCCTTGCGGAAGTCGCCGTTGCCGAGCAGCCGGCCCTCCTGGTCGGCGACGGCGGCGAATCCATCGA
This sequence comes from Streptomyces sp. NPDC058289, assembly GCF_042880975.1. NCBI lineage: Bacteria > Bacillati > Actinomycetota > Actinomycetes > Kitasatosporales > Streptomycetaceae > Streptomyces > Streptomyces sp. NPDC058289. The sequence continues at coordinate 58,330 of NZ_JBHVYI010000046.1, read as the reverse complement.
CCCGGCCCGCCGCGGCGGCGACGCCGGGGACCTCGGCCAGGGCCGCCGCGGTGTGGGCGTCGAGGGTGGCCGGCGGGGCGCCGGGCACGTTGTTGGGCGAGATGTTGAGGGAGACGTGGTCGTAGCCGGCGCTCGCCCGGTCGGCGGCGGCCTGCTGCTGGCTGTCGCCGTAGACGAGGCTGCCGGTGACGAAGGTGACCCCGAGCATGACCGCGAACACGGTCATCAGCAGGCGGGCTTTGTGCGCGAGCACGTTGCGCAGGGCGGTACGGAACATGGGATGCGGATCCTGGAGGGCGGGCCCGGGGGAGCGGGCGGGCGGCTGGTTCGGTGCGGGAGCGCGGCGGGGTCAGCTCGTGCGCGAGCGTGCGTCGAACGCCTTCATCCGGTCCAGGACCCGTTCCGCGGTGGGCTGCTGCATCTCGTCGACGAGGCGGCCGTCGGAGAGGAAGACCACGCGGTCGGCGTAGCCGGCGGCGACGGGGTCGTGGGTGACCATGACCACGGTCTGGCCCAGCTCGCGCACCGAATCGCGCAGGAAGCCGAGGACCTCGGCGCCGGCGCGGGAGTCGAGGTTTCCGGTGGGCTCGTCGCCGAAGATGATCGCGGGGCGGGCGATCAGGGCCCGGGCCACCGCCACGCGCTGCTGCTGCCCGCCGGAGAGCTGTCCGGGGCGGTGGCCGAGGCGCTGGGAGAGCCCGGTGAGGGCGACCACGTGGTCGAGCCACTGCCGGTCGGGCTTACGGCCGGCGATGGTCAGCGGCAGGGTGATGTTCTCCAGCGCGGTCAGCGTCGGCAGCAGGTTGAACGCCTGGAAGATGAAGCCGATCCGGTCCCGGCGCAGCCGGGTGAGCTGCTCGTCGTTGAGCGTGCCCAGTTCGGTGGTGCCGATGCGGGCGGAGCCGGAGCTGAAGGAGTCCAGCCCGGCGGCGCAGTGCATCAGCGTGGACTTGCCGCAGCCGGAGGGGCCCATGATCGCGGTGAACTCGCCCTCGCGGAAGGAGATGCTGACGCGGTCCAGGGCGACGACCCGGGTGTCGCCGCTGCCGTAGACCTTCGAGAGGTCGGCGGTGGCCGCCGCGATGCCGGTCGGCGCGCGGTGCGGGTGCGGGGCAAGGGGGGCGGCGGTCACGGGGACTCCTCTTCGGCGCGGGAAGCTGCACTTCGAAGGGTGTCCGGGGGACGTATCGGGGGCCCGGGCCGCCGGGTATCGGGGGCCGCTCCGGTGTGTATCGGTCCTGTAGCCGCCGGGGCTGAGGGTGGTCAGTCGGGCAGGCGCAGCGTGGCGACGGCTCCGCCGTCCGGGGCGTTGGTGAAGCGGAGTTCGGCGCCGAGGACCCGGGCCTGGCCCACGGCGATGGTCAGGCCCAGGCCGTGGCCGGAGCCGCGCTCCGCCCGGCCCGTGTGGAAGCGGCGCGGGCCGTGGCTCAGCAGCTCGGCGGGGAAGCCGGGGCCGTGGTCCCGTACGACGACGGTGGAGCCCTCGACGGTGACCCGTACCGGAGTCTCCCCGTGCCGGTGGGCGTTGACGACGAGGTTGCCGACGATCCGTTCCAGGCGGCGCGGGTCGGTCTCCACGCTCCCGGCCTGCTCGGCGACCCCGACCTCCGTGGGCAGGCCGGTGCGCGTGACGGCATCGGAGACGACCGCGCCGAGCGGGACCCGGTCGCGGACCGGGAGTTCGGCGCCCGCGTCGAGCCGGGAGATCTCCAGGAGGTCCTCGACCAGGCCGCGCAGATCGCGCACCCGGGCCCGGAGCAGGTCCTCCGTCTCGCCGGGCGGCAGCAGGTCGGCCGCGGCCAGCAGACCACCGACAGGGGTGCGCAGCTCGTGGGCCACGTCGGCGGTGAACCGGCGTTCGTCGCGCAGCCGTCGCCCGAGGGTGTCGGCCATGCGGTCGACGGTGGCGGCGATGTCGTCGACCTCGTCGCGGCCCCGGGTGGGACCTGTACGGGCGTCCAGGTCCCCGGCGGAGATCCGGCTCGCGGTCTCGGAGACCTGGCGCAGCCGACGGCCGAGCAGGCCGGCCCCGTAGACCGCCAGGGGGGTGGCCGCCGCGAGCGCGATCAGCGAGGCCACCGCCATGGTCAGGTCGAGCCGGCGAAGCTCGTGGAACTCCGTGTTCGTGCCGACGCTGTACGTCAGAACCGGGCTGCCGGGGCCGCCCACGCGCTGCGCGGCCCAGAAGCTCGGTCCGCTGTTGCCCGCCACGTGATCGTCGTAGGCCGTGTGCCGGTCGCCGTTGCCCGGGTTCCGCAGTGCCGCGGGCATCTCCGGCGGATCGAGCGCGGCGCCCTCGATGAGGGTGCCGGTGCGCCGGTAGGTGTCCATGGCCGTGTACACGGTGTTGAAGGCCCGCATCTCGGCCCGGCCGCGGATGTCCTGAGCGGTCCAGAAGTGCACGAGCACGCCCACCGCCGCCGCGACCAGGCACGCGGTGGCGGCGGCCAGTGCGGCGATCTTCCAGCGCAGGGGAACGCGGGGGCCCGGCCCGGGGCGGTGGAACGCGTCCACGGGCCTCAACGCCTGAGCTTGTAGCCGAAGCCGCGGACCGTTTCGATCCGGTCCCGGCCGAGCTTGCCGCGCAGCCGTTGCACGCACAGGTCCACGACCCGGCTGTCGCCGTCCCAGCCGTAGTCCCAGACGTTGCGCAGCAGGGTGTGCCGCTCCAGCACGGTGCCCGGATGGGCCGCGAACTCCAGCAGCAGCTTCAGCTCGGTCGGGGTGAGCGCCACCGGGGTTCCGCCGACGGCCACGTCCAGGCCGCCGGTGTGGATGGTCAGGTCCCCGAAGGTCAGTAGTTCGCCTTCGGAGGGTCCCGGCCCGTCGTCCGCAGCCGGTCCGGCCTGCCCGGCCGCCGGGGCGGGGGCGTAGGTGGCCCGGCGCAGCAGCGAGCGGATGCGGGCCACGAGCACGTTGGTGTCCACGGGCTTGACGACGTAGTCGTCCGCCCCGGCTTCCAGACCCGACACGATGTCCAGCCCGTCGCCGCGCGCCGACATCATCAGGACGGGGACCAGGCTGGTCTCCCGGACCTTGCGGCACAGGCCGATGCCGTCGAGGCCGGGCAGCATCACGTCGAGGATCAGCAGGTCGAAGTCCTCTTCGCGGAAGGATTCGAGGCCCGTGAGCCCGTCGGCGGCGGCCCGCACCGTGTACCCGTAGCGCTCCAGGGAGACGGTGAACGAGCGGCGCATCAGCTCGTCGTCCTCCACCAGCAGCACGCGAACCGGTCGCGGAGAGGCGGGAGCCGGGGTGGAGGTGGACACGGGCGGCTGACTCCTGTTCGGGGGACGAAGACCTGAAAGGAACGATATGGCAGTGGCCGTGGCCGTCCCCCTCGCCACGGCCCCGCGGACCGATCAGATGAAAAGCCGAGCGCCCGCTGATACCCGCCCGATACGAACGAAGGCCGTTCCCTACGGCTGAGCCGTACAGCCGCCCCCTTCGGCTGAGCCGTACAGCCGCGTCCTACGGCCGCGTCCTACGGCCGCGTCCTACGGTTGCGTCCTACGGTTGGGCCAGGACCTGCTTCGCCGCCGCGCGTCCCGTCGCGACGCAGGCGGCCACGCCCACGCCCTCGTACGCCGCCCCGCACAGGGCGATGCCCGGGAGCTTGCCGGCTGCCTCGCGGATGCGGGCGACGCGCTCGCGGTGCCCGACGCCGTACTGGGGCAGGCCCCGGTCCCAGCGGGTGACGCGGGTGGCCAGGGGTTCTCCCATGGGGCCCACCGCGTGGTGGAGTTCGGCGATGGCCGAGCGGACCAGGTGGCGGTCGGGGCGGCCGAGCAGCTCGTCCTCGCCGATGCGGCCGATGGAGGCGCGGAGCACGAAGGTCTCGGGGGCCGAGTCGTGCAGCCAGGACCATTTGTTGGAGAGGAAGGAGGCGGCCTTCAGGGTGTGGCCGTCGACCGGCGGGACCAGGAAGCCGTTGCCCTGGGGGAGGAAGTGGGCCTGGGCGCGGGAGAAGGCCATGGTGATGACGGCCGTCGACGCGTGCGGGATCGAGGAGAGCTCGGCCTCGGCGAGCGGGGAGTGGGGGCGCAGCAGCTCCGCCGCCGCGAAGGCGGGCAGGGCGAGGATCACCGCGTCGGCCTCCATCGTCAGCGCGCCGTCGCCGGTCATCGCCTGGACGCGCCAGCGGTCGTCGGCGACCCGCTGGAGCGAGCGGGCCGTCGTCCCGGTGAGGATGCGGGCTCCGCAGGCTTCCGCGACGGCGGCCGGGAAGCGCCCGGTGCCGCCGACGACGCCCTGGACGGCCACGGCCCCCGAGCGGGGGGCGCCCGCCGCGCGCATCCGGCGCAGGGCCGGGAGGAGCGGGGTGCCCTGTTCCGCGAGGGCCGCGATCCGGGGCATGGCCGCGCGCAGCGAGAGCCGCTCGGCGAGGCCGGCGTAGACCCCGCCCAGCATGGGTTCGATGAGCCGGTCCACGGCCTCCTGGCCGAAGCGGCCGCCCAGGTACTCGGTGACCGAGCAGTCCTCGGTGAGCGGGGTGGCCGGGAGGGTCTCCTCGGCGGCGACGCGCCGGACGCCCTCGGGGGAGAGCAGCCCGGTTCCGATCAGCGCGGAGGGGTCGGTGGGGACGCCCATCACGTGTCCGGCGGGCAGCGGGCGCAGGGCGCCGTTGGTCCAGATGGTGGTGGCTGCCTGCGCGGGATCGCAGAGGGCCTCGCCGAGTCCGACGGCGGCGGCCAGTTCCACGGCCTCCGGGCGCAGGGCCATGAGGGATTCGGCGCCCTCGTCGACGGTGATGCCGGCGATGGTGCCGGTCCGGAGCTTCCCGCCGACCTTGGCGTGGCTCTCCAGGACGGTCACATCGGCCTGGCCGCGCAACTGCCACGCGGCGGCCAGACCGCTGATACCGCCACCGATGACGATCACTGAACGCATTGTGTTCTCCCGTGGCCGGAGCCGTGGTCGATATGTTCCCATATGAAACTTATGGGAACGGGGTGAGTCAGCGCCTCATGCTTTCGGCCAAAGCCTTGAGTTCCTCCTGGTAGGGGAAGCTGCCGGGCTCGTAGGCGCAGTACGGGTCCGCTTCCAGCACGTCGCGCGTGAAGCCGTACGCCCGAGAGCGCGAGCCCCCGCACACCGTCTTGAACTCGCACGCACCGCACTTCCCGCGGAGCAGCGAGGGGTCGCGGAGCTGGGTGAAGAGCGCCGAGCCCCGGTAGATCTCGGTCAGCGGGTGGTTCTTCACGTTGCCCGCGGAGAGCGGCAGGAAGCCGCTGGGGTGCACCTCGCCCGTGTGCGAGATGAAGACGAAGCCGCGGCCCGAGGAGACGTCCATGGGCGGCCGGCGCACGGCCCGCTGCTCCCCGCCGAAGACCCCCAGCTCGCGGGCGCGGGCCGAGAGGCGCTCGTGGAGCGGGCCCAGGACGGGCTTCTCGCCGCGCGCGTCCAGGACGGTGCGCTGCAGTACGACCCGCCGGAAGTGGTGGCCCTCCGTGGTCTTGGTGGCCATCACCGCCCCGCAGTCGTACAGGAAGTGCAGGACGTCCTCGATCTCGGCGGCGGTCAGGGAGTCCAGCTGTTCCCCGCGTCCGGTCGGGACCAGGACGAAGCCCGACCACAGCATCGCGCCCTCGCGCTTGACCAGCGCCGCGATGTCGGCCAGGTCCTCCAGGCTGTCGCGGGTGACCGTGGTGTTGATCTGGACCTTGAGCCCGAGCTCCCGGGCGGCCCGCCAGCCCTCCAGCGTCCAGTCGTAGACCCCGGGCACCCCGCGGAAGGCGTCGTGCCGCTCGGCCGTGGAACCGTCCAGGGAGAGCGAGAGCGCGATGGCCCCCGCTTCCCGCACCGCTACGAGGTTCTCCCGGGTCAGGGTCGGCGTCCCCGACGGGGACACCGCGACGCGCAGGCCGAGCGAGGTCCCGTACGCGACCAGGTCGGTGAGGTCGGCGCGCTGGAAGGGGTCCCCGCCGGTGATCACGAAGAGCGGGCTGGGCTTGCCGAAGGCGGCGATCTGGTCCATCACCCGGCGGGCGTCGGCCCCGTCGAGCTCCTCGGGGTGGCGCAGGGTCTGCGCCTCGGCCCGGCAGTGCAGACAGGCCAGCGGGCAGGCCCGGGTGGCCTCCCAGATGACGATGAAGGGCCGATCGGACACCGCGTGGCGGGGGCTCCGGACGACCGAGTGGGCGGGGCGGGGATTCGCGGGACCGGGGCGACGGTTCACGAGACCCGCTCCCAGCCGCGCTTGCTCGGGCGGTTGGCGAGCTGCTTCGGGTCCCGCTTGCGGTAGACCACGTACGGCCGGAACAGGTACTTCAGCGGCACCGAGAACATGTGCACCAGGCGCGAGTACGGGATCAGCGCGAACAGCGTGAAGCCGAACAGGATGTGGATCTTGAAGGCGAGCGGGGCGCCCGCCATCAGGTGGGAGTCCGGGGTGAAGGTGAACAGGCTGCGGAGCCAGACGGAGATGCCGTCGCGGTAGTTGTAACCGTCCGTCATACCGGCCGAGTTCAGCAGGGTCGCCGTCAGCCCGAGGACCATCGCGCCGAGCAGGAACGAGTACATCAGGTGGTCGCTGCGCAGCGTCGCCCTGCGCACGGCCGGCACCTTGAAGCGCCGGTAGACCAGGATCCCGATGCCCACGGCGGCCGCGACGCCCGCGATCGTGCCCGTGGAGAGCGCCATCAGGTGGTAGGCGTGGTCGCTCAGGCCCACCGCGTCGGTCCAGCTCTTGGGGATGAGCAGGCCGACCACGTGGCCCACGATCACGAAGAGCATGCCGAAGTGGAAGAGCGGCGAGCCGATCCGCAGCAGCCGCGACTCGTGCAGCTGCGAGGAGTGCGTGGTCCAGCCGAACTTGTCGAACCGGGCCCGCCAGACCGTGCCCGCGATCAGCAGGGCGATCGAGACGTACGGCAGTACGCCCCACAGGAGGAGGTCCATCAGGCGGGCATCCTTTCGGAGGCCACGGAAGCGGCGGAAGCCGTCGTGGGCCAGGGGAGGTCGGTCGGAGCGGCCGAGGGGCCCCTCTGATTCACCGCAGGGGCGGGCATGTCGAGGCCCGGCCCGAACGGTTCGAGCGCCGAGCCCGCGCCCACCAGCTCCTGCGGCGGCCCGCTCGATGCGAGGGCCTTCGCCTCCGCCTTGGTCTCGGGGGAGGGCCCGGGCAGCGTCGCGCAGACGGCCTCCAGGACCCGGGCGTACGGGGACCCGGACTCGGTGAGCGCCAGGCGCAGCAGCTCCAGCCCGGCCCGGTGCTCCTGGAGCAGTTCGGTGCCGGCCTCCTCCTCGCGGGCGGCGAACTCCAGGGCCACCGGCAGGAAGTCGGGCAGCTCCTCGCCCGCGAACTCCAGCCCGAAGTCCCGGTAGATCCGCTTCAGTCGGACCAGGGACAGCCCGCGCCGGCGGGTGTCCCCGTCGACCCACCAGGTGAGGTAGAGGCAGCGTCGGTTGCGGGTGTCGAAGGTCGAGGTGTACTGGGAGCACAGCTCGATCGGGGTCTGCCGCTCGGCCTCGTCGAGGAACGCCCCGAGGAGTCGGGCCGGTTCGGCGGGCGCCCCGGCGAGGGCCGCACGGAGCCGCGGGAGTTCGTCGTGGAAGTAGTCGCCGGGGTACTGCAGTACGCAGCCGGCGACCAGCCGCACCAGTGCATCGCCGGCCATCCGGTCCTGGCTCACGAACTCCTCCTGGTGGTACCGAGGTTGAGCATCACCCGGGGCTCGGGCAGCGCGCTCACCGGGCAGCCCCGGTCCGCGTCGTCCAGCGGGTGCGAGTCGGCCAGCGCGTCGGCCTCGGCCCGCGCGGCGCTGGGGACCACGAAGCGGTCCTCGATCTTGGCGATGGCGAGGAGCCGGAACATGTCCTCCATCTCCTGCCCGGACAGTCCGACGGCCCGCGCGATCGATTCGTCCCGCTCCTCGCCCAGGTTGACGCGGCGCATGTAGGCGCGCATCGCGGCCATCCGGCGCAGCACCGCCTCCACGGGCACGGTGTCGCCGGCGGTGAGGACCTCCGCGAGGTACTCGACGGGGATGCGCATCGCGTCGATGGCACCGAACAGGTTCCCGGCGTCCTCGCCGTCGCTGCCGGTGGCGGCGACCGCCTCGACGACGGGGGAGAGCGGCGGGACGTACCAGACCATCGGCATCGTCCGGTACTCCGGGTGGAGCGGGAGGGCGACCTGATAGGTGGCGATCAGGTCGTAGACCGGGGAGTTGCGGGCCGCGTCGAGCCACTCGTCGGTGATGCCGGCCGCGCGGGCGGCGGCGATCACGGCCGGGTCCGCGGGGTCCAGGAAGCACTCCACCTGGGAGGGGTACAGATCGTGCTCGTCCTCGACCGCGGCGGCCTCGGCCACCTTGTCGGCGTCGTAGAGCATCACGCCGAGGTAGCGCATCCGGCCCACGCAGGTCTCCGAGCACACGGTCGGCATGCCGACCTCGATGCGCGGGAAGCAGAAGGTGCACTTCTCGGCCTTGCCGGTCTGGTGGTTGAAGTACACCTTCTTGTACGGGCATCCGGTCACGCACATCCGCCAGCCGCGGCACTGGTCCTGGTCGACCAGGACGATGCCGTCCTCCTCGCGCTTGTACATCGCGCCGGAGGGGCAGGAGGAGACGCACGCCGGGTTGAGGCAGTGCTCGCAGATGCGCGGCAGGTAGAACATGAAGCTCTGCTCGAACTCGAAGCGGATCTTCTCGCCGACCTCGTCGCGGATCTTCTCGATGATCGGGTCCTGCAGGGCGTGCGTGGGCGCGCCGCCGAGGTTGTCGTCCCAGTTCGGACCCCACTCGATCTTGTCGATGGGCTCGCCGGTGAGCTGGGAGACCGGCCGGGCGGTGGGGATGTCGTTGCCCGCCGGGGCCTCGGTGAGGTTCTTGTACTCGTAGGTCCAGGGCTGGTAGTAGTCGTCGATCTCCGGCAGGTCCGGATTCGCGAAGATCTTGCCCAGCTTGGCGAGGCGGCCGCCCGCCTTGAGGCGGAGCTTGCCGGAGCGGGTGCGCTCCCAGCCGCCCTTCCACTTCTCCTGGTCCTCCCAGCGGCGCGGGTAGCCCTGGCCGGGGAGGGTTTCGACGTTGTTGAACCAGACGTACTCGGTGCCCTGCCGGTTGGTCCACGCCTGCTTGCAGGTGACCGAGCAGGTGTGGCAGCCGATGCACTTGTCGAGGTTCATGACCATCGCGACCTGTGCCATCACTCGTCCGATTTTCGCTTCGCGAGGGGGCATCTGTTAGAACTCCACCTTCTGGTCGCGGCGGCGGATGACCGTCACCTCGTCGCGCTGGTTGCCGGTCGGGCCGAGGTAGTTGAAGGCCCAGGTCAGCTGGGCGTAACCGCCGATGAGGTGGGTGGGCTTGAGCATCACCCGGGTCAGCGAGTTGTGGATGCCGCCGCGGCGGCCCGTCTTCTCCGTCTTGGGGACGCCGACCGTGCGCTCCTGCGCGTGGTTCATGTAGACCGTGCCGGGCGGCATCTTGTGGGAGACGATCGCGCGGGCGGTGATCACGCCGTTGCGGTTGACCGCCTCGATCCAGTCGTTGTCCGCGACCCCGATCGCCTCGGCGTCCTGCGGGGACATCCACACGGTCTGGCCGCCGCGGCCCAGGGTCATCATGTAGAGGTTGTCCTGGTACTGGCTGTGGATCGCCCACTTGTTGTGCGGGGTCAGGTACCGGACGGCCACCGACTTGGCCTTCTCGTCGACCGTGCCGAGCTCGGGCTCCCCGTACAGGGTGTGCATGTTCAGCGGCGGCTTGTAGACGGGCAGGGACTCCCCGACCTCGTGCAGCCAGTCGTGGTCGATGAAGAAGTGCTGGCGGCCGGTGAGGGTGTGCCAGGGCTTGAGGTGCTCGGTGTTGACCGTGAAGGCCGTGTACCGGCGCCCGCCGGACTCGGAGCCCGACCACTCGGGCGAGGTGATCACCGGGACCGGGCGGGCCTGGGTGTCGGCGAAGGTGATCCGCTTGCCCTCGGCCTCGGCGGCCAGGTGGGCCATCGGGGTGCCGACCTTCTTCTCCAGCGTCTCGAACCCCTGCGTGGCGAGGCGGCCGTTGCTGGTGCCCGACAGCGAGAGGATCGCCTCGCAGGCCTGCTGCGCGGTCTCCAGGCGCGGGCGGCCGTCGGCGACGCCGCCGCGGACCGTGCCGTTCTTCGCGCCGAGGTAGGCCACCTCCTCGCCCACGTCGAAGGTGATCGCCTTGGTCGTCACGCCCAGCTCGTCCACGAGCGGCCCGAGCGCGGCGAACTTCTCGCCGACCGCCCCGTAGTCCCGCTCCACGACCGCCAGGTTGTACATGGTCCGGCCCGGTACGGGCTCGCACTCGCCCTTCGACCAGTCCAGCGCGACCCCGCCGGGCTGGGCCATCTCGCCGCCCGGGGTGTCGTGCTGGAGGGCGGTGGCGACCAGGTCCTTGCGCACGCCCAGGTGGGTCTTGGCGAGCTCGCCGAAGCGCTCGGCCAGCCCCTTGAAGGCGTCGTAGTCGGAGCGGGCCTGCCAGGGCGGGTCCACGGCCGGGGTGAAGGCGTGCAGGAAGGGGTGCATGTCCGTGGAGGACAGGTCGTGCTTCTCGTACCAGGTGGCCGCCGGGAACACCACGTCGGACAGCAGCGTCGTGGAGGTCATCCGGAAGTCCATGGACATGAGCAGGTCGAGCTTGCCCTCCACGTCCTCCTCCCGGTACGTCACGTCCTTGGGCGTGCAGCGCGGCCCGTCCTCGGGCAGGTTGGAGTGGGTGCCCAGCAGGTGCTTGAGGAAGTACTCGTTGCCCTTGGAGCTGGAGCCCAGCAGGTTGGCCCGCCACACGTTGAGCACGCGCGGCCAGTTCCCCGGGGCGTCCGGGTCCTCGCCGGCGAAGCCCAGCTCGCCGCTCTTGAGCTGCCGGACCGTCTCCGCGACCGGGTCCTCGGCCTCGCCGAGCTCCAGCGGGTTGCGGTCGAAGGTCGGGTAGGAGGGCATCCAGCCCATCCGGGTGCTCGCCGCCAGGCAGTCCGAGCCCGTCATGCCGGCGAAGGCGCCGCTGCCGAGCGGGGAGGCGAGCGCCTCCGCCGGCAGGGTGTCGTAGCGCCACTGGTCGGTGTGCAGGTAGAACCAGGCCGCGCCGATCATCTGGCGCGGCGGGCGCGACCAGTCGGAGGCGGCGGCCAGCGTCGCCCAGCCGGTGACCGGACGGCACTTCTCCTGGCCGACGTAGTGGCCCCAGCCGCCGCCGTTGCGGCCCTGGCAGCCGGTGAGGGTGAGCAGGGCCAGGAAGGAGCGGTAGATGGTCTCGGAGTGGAACCAGTGGTTGGTGCCCGCGCCCATCAGGATCATGCAGCGGCCGTTCGACTGCTCGGCGGTCTGCGCGAACTCCCGCGCCACGCGCGCCGCCTGGGCCGCCGGGACCGAGGTCAGCGACTCCTGCCAGCCGGGGGTGCCCGGGGCGCTCGCGTCCTCGTAACCGGTGGGCCACACGCCGGGCAGGCCCTCGCGGCCGACCCCGTACTGGGCCAGCATCAGGTCGAAGACGGTCGTGACCAGCCGGTCCCCGTCCGCGGTCGCGAGGCGCCGTACGGGCACACCGCGGCGGATCGTGCCGCGCGGCTTCCCGTCCTGGTCCACGCCCTGTTCGTCGTCCTCGAAGCGGGGGAGGGTGATCTCCACGCTGTCGTCGGCGGTGCCGTGGAGGGTCAGGCGCGGGACGGTGTCGCCGAGTTCGAGGTTCCACTCGGGCTTCTCGTTCTTGCCCCAGCGGTGGCCGAGCGTGCCGTTCGGGACGACGATCTCGCCGGTCGTGTCGTCGATCAGCACGGTCTTCCACTGGGCGTTCTCGCCCGCGTCCGGAAGACCCGTTTGGCCGAGATCGGCTGCGGTGACGAACTTGCCGGGAACCAGACCCTGTTCGGTCTCGGTGAGGGAAACCAGGAAGGGCAGGTCCGTGTACTGGCGGACGTAATCCGTGAAGAAGGGGGTCTGCTTGTCGACGAAGAATTCCTTGAGGATGACATGACCCATCGCGAGGGCCAGCGCACCGTCCGTACCGGGGTGCGGGTGCATCCATTCGTCGGCGAATTTGGTGTTGTCCGCGTAGTCCGGGGAAACGGTGACGACCTTCTGGCCGCGGTAGCGGGCCTCGGCCATCCAGTGGGCGTCCGGGGTGCGCGTGACGGGGACGTTCGAGCCCCACATCATCAGGTACGCGGCGTCCCACCAGTCGCCCGACTCCGGGACGTCCGTCTGGTCACCGAACACCTGCGGGGAGGCGACCGGGAGGTCGGCGTACCAGTCGTAGAAGGACAGCATCGGCGCGCCGATGAGCGAGTGGAAACGGGCGCCGGCCGCGTGCGAGGCCATCGACATCGCCGGGATCGGCGAGAAGCCGGCGACCCGGTCCGGGCCGTGCTCCTTGATCGTGTGCACGTGCGCGGCGGCGACGATCTCCGTCGCCTCCTCCCACGTCGCCCGCACCAGCCCGCCCTTGCCGCGCGCCTGCTGGTACGTACGCCGGCGCACCGGGTCGGACTGGATGTCGGCCCAGGCCTCGACCGGGTCCCCGAGGCGCGCCTTGGCCTCGCGGTACATCTCCAGCAGGGCGCCGCGCACGTACGGGTAGCGCACCCGGGTGGGGGAGTAGGAGTACCAGGAGAACGAGGCGCCGCGCGGGCAGCCGCGGGGCTCGTACTCGGGGCTGTCGGGACCCACGGAGGGGTAGTCGGTGGACTGGGTCTCCCAGGTGATGATCCCGTCCTTGACGTACACCTTCCACCGGCAGGAGCCGGTGCAGTTCACGCCGTGGGTGGAGTACACGACCTTGTCGTGGCTCCACCGGTCCCGGTAGAAGGCCTCCGCGGCGCGGCCGCCGGTGTGGTGGACGGTCCGCAGGTCGTCGGAGACTTCGGCGGTCCTGAAGAAGCTTCCCGCCTTGATCAGCGATTCGGCGGCGTCCTGGTGTCCGTCGCGTATGTGGCGCTCGTGCAAGGCGACCCTCCAGGCCGGAATAAAAGGCGGTGCGTGGGGTCCGGGCAAGAAGACCCAGACACGACGCTACGCCCGGCGCAGAGGCGAATCCGATGACAAAGGTCCCGTACGGGCGTGACCTAATTCCGGTCTTTCACAGGCCGAGTGGATGCCACGCTGGAAGAGGCCAACTCCGTTGCGGAGACGGAAATTACGAGGCCGAATACCAATTAGCGGAAGGCTGCGCCGAGGTGTCCCGGAACAAGGGGAAGAAAACGGCCTGGATCCCGGACCAGCACGGGGCGTGGGCGATGCTCACCGTGCCCTTCCTCGCGGGCACGTTCCTCTCGCCGCGGCCGGGATGGCAGCACGCGCTCCTCCTGGCGGCCTGGCTCCTCGGCTACTGCGCGGTCTTCCACGCCCAGCAGTGGCTGCGCCTGCGCCGGGTCGCCGCCCGGCGCCCGGCGGTGGCCCGGCGGCACGTCCGCCCGGCGCTCGTCCTCGGCGCGGTGACCGCCCTGGCGGGGATCCCGCTCGCGGTGCTCCACCCCTGGCTGCTGCTCGCGGGCGCGGCGGCGGCGCCCTTCGTGGCCGTGAACTCCTGGTTCGCGCTGCAGAACCGCGAGCGGGACCTGGTCAACGGACTGGCCGCGGTGGTCCCGGCCTGCGGGATGCTGCCGGTGGCCGCACGGCTGGGAGGGGGAGGGCTGCCGTGGGCGCCCGCCGCCGCCTGCCTGCTGTACTTCGCGGGCACGGTCCCGTACGTGAAGACGATGATCAGGGAACGCAACTCCCGTACGTACTACCGCGGCTCGGTGACCTACCACGCAGTGGCCGCCGCCCTGGCTGCCTGGCTCTCCCCGTGGCTGGCCCTTCCCTTCGCGGCCTACCTGGCCCGGGCCGCGGCGCTCCCCGGCCGCGGGCTCAAGGTGGCGGTGGTCGGCGCCGTCGAAATCGCCGGGTCGGCGGCCCTGCTGGCTTCACTGCTGCTGATCTTCTGACGGGCCGCGGGGCGCCACGGAGGGGGAGCGGGGGTCAGAGGGGCAGCGAGCGGAACTCGTCCAGGACGGCGAAGCCCGTGCGGTCGTACAGGCTCATCGCCACCTCGTTGCCGCCGAACACGTTGAACATCAGCGCCCCGTCGCCGCCCTGCCGGGCGGCCCACTCACCGACGGACATCGCGGCGCGGCCGTAGCCCTTGCCGCGGTGCTCCTCGTACACCTCCAGCGAGAAGCCGAAGGTGACGCCCGGCAGGTAGCCGTGGTTGACCCAGCCCGTGCCGACCACCTGCCCGTCGGCCTCCAGCGCGTAGAAGGCGTGCCCGGGGGTCGCGTAGCCCTGCGGGAGGTGACGGGCGAAGTCCTCGTCGGACTTGGCCTTGGCCTGCTCCGGGGTCAGGGCCCCGGCCCGGACGATGTCCGCCACGTACGCGGCCTCCTCGCCGGCGTACCAGCCGGGGTACTCCTCGGCGGTGAGCGGGCGCACGGTGAGGCCCGGCGGCAGGGCGGGGTGCTCGGCGGCGGCCCGCAGGCGGTTCTGGCCGCGTACGGGATAGCCGGCGAACGGTCCGGCTGTGGATGTTCCTGTGGCCGTGGCCGTGGCCGTGGCCGTGGCTGCGGGTCCCGGTTCGGCTCCGGCTTCGGCCCCGGCCTCGGCTCCCGCTCCGCCGGTGAGCCGGACCTCCACCCGGCCGGCGCCCCGCTCGGCGCACCACCGCTCGGCCCACGTGCGAGCCGCGGTCGCCGCGTCCGGTCCCGCCGCCGTCAGGTCGTGGATCCGGCCCACGGTCGCCCCGTTGTCCTCGGACACCCCGACCGCGATCCATCCGGCGCCGTCCGTGGCCACCGTCCAGCCGTCGACGCCCTTCAGCGCCCGTTCCAGCAGGGCCCGGGAGAGGGGCTCCGAGCATCCCGCGGCCCGGTACCCGGCGAGCACCCGCTCCTCGAAGCCGCCCCGCCACTCGCCCTGGTCGGGCACGACGCGCATGCCGCTGATCTCGTTGAGCCCGCTCGTTCCGCTCGTCCCGCTAGTCCCGTCCATCCGGCCAGCCTAGGCAGGCCCGCCGACCGGGCTCCAGGGGTTTAGATCGCTTCCTTGCGCGTCAGGAAGTTGAAGGAGATCCATCCCGGCAGCACCGGCAGCCAGAACGTCACCACGCGGAACAGCAGCACCGCCGAGAACGCCACCTGGCCGTCCAGCCCCGCCGCGACCAGACCCAGCGTCAGCGCACCCTCCACCGCTCCGATGCCGCCCGGCGTCGGAGCGGCCGAGCCCAGGGCGTTGCCCGCCAGGAAGACCACCGCGATGCTCGCGTAGCTGATGGCCTCGCCGCCCCCGAAGGCGCGGATCGAGGCGTCCAGGCACATCACGAAGCAGCCCGTCAGCAGCAGCATCCCGCCGATGCCGGTCAGCAGCTTCTGCGGCCGCTGGAGCACGTCCAGCATGCGCGGGACCACTCCCGCGAACAGCGCCCGCACCCGGGTCGCCACGAACTTCCGCAGGAAGGGCACGGCCGTGACCACCAGCACCAGGACGGCCACTGTCAGCAGACCCGCGATGACCGTCCTCGACGGGGTCATCTCGGGGGTCTTCTCGGTCCCCGTCAGATAGCCGAAGGACAGCAGCAGCAGGATGTGGCTCGCCAGCCCGAAGAGCTGCGAGGCGCCCACACTGGCCACCGCGAGCCCCGGCCGGATGCCGGCCCTCTGGAGGAAACGGGTGTTCAGCGCGACACCGCCGACCGCCGCTGGAGCCACCAGCTTCACGAAGGATCCGGCGACCTGGGCCAGTACGGTCCGCAGGAACGGCACCCGCTCGGGTACGAAGCCCAGCAGGCTCATCGCCGCCGCGAAATAGGTGAGCGCCGAGAAGGCGAGCGCCACCCCGACCCAGCCCCACTGCGCATCGCCGATGGTGGTGGCGAAGTCGACGTGCGCGATCTGCGTGACCAGGAAGTACGCGCCGAACGCGCCGGCGATGAACGACACCAGCGTGCGCGGCCGGATCCGCTCCAGCCGGGCCGGCTCCACCGGCGCCTGCGGACGGATCAGCAGCACCTGCTGGCGGATCTGGCTCAGCAGATCCTCCTCGCGGGCCCCGTCGAGCGCGTCGTCCAAGGCCTTCTTCTCGGCCTTCTTCTCGCCTGCGGAGCGGGTGGCGGGCGAAGCGGAGCCCGCCTCGCGCAAGGCCTTCGCCGCCCGCGAGGAATCCAGTACGGCTTCCCGCTCCCGGTCCGCCCGCTCCCGCGCCAGCTTGCGCAGCGTCGCCCGCGTGGAGCGGCTCAGCGCGATCGGCTGGAGCAGCGGCAGACAGTCCGCCACCGCGTCCGGGCCGAGCACCGACACCGCCGAGGCGACCGAGCGCTCGGCGCCGACCCGCAGGCCGAGGGTGGTGAGCAGCTGCGCGATGTCCATGCGCAGCACGAGGTCGCCGGCGGCGATCTCGCCGCCGCGCAGGTCGGTCAGGGTGATGGTGTCCGCCGTGGCGCCGCCGGCGGAACGATCCACCACGAGGGCGTCCCCGGTGAGCCGCCGGTGTGCGATCCGCCGGGACTGCAGGGCCCGTACCTGCTGCCACGCGTTGCGGCTCAGCTCGTCGGTGATCTCCTCGTCGGCCAGCGAGTCCAGGCTCCGGCCGCCCAGGTGCTCGTAGACGAGCATCACGGCGTCCGGACCCAGCTCGGAGGTGGCGATGAGCTTGGGCGCGTTGGCCCCGGCCGCGATGGCCGCGTACGCGAGCAGCGCCTCCTGCTCCAGCGCCTGGCGCAAGGACTGCAGACTGCGCCGGGTGGTGATCCCGCGCAGCGTGAGGCGGCGCCAGACCCGGTAGTAGAAGCCCTGGGCCTGCTGCTCCCGGTCCACGACGGTGACGTCGAGCGGCGGGCCGTCTTCCAGGGTGACGTGGTAGCGCCGCCCGCGGTCGCTGACCTCGGTGCTGTCGGGACCCTCAGGGGACTCGGCGCGCATCGCGCTGACCGGCTGGAAGCCGACCCGGCGCAGGCCCGCGAGGAGGTTCTGCCCGGTGGGCCGGACGTTCGGCGAGCCGACCGCGTACAGGGTTCCGTACGCGACGCTCCAGCCGATGAGCACGGTCAGGATGATCGAGAAGGGCGTGGTGTAGCCGCCGACCAGCATCGCGAAGGCGTCCAGCAGCAGGACCACCCACAGCGCGACCCGCCAGCGCGGGCGCCGGGTCATCCCCACGGCGGTCATGTACGCGATCACGGGCGCGAGGTAGCCGTGCACCGGATCCGTGAGGGCCCCGCCGGCCCCGGTGGGGCGGGTGAGGGCTTCCTGGATGGTCTCGGGGGCCCCTTGGGAGACCCACAGGTCGGTGGCGAGGGTGACCCCGTGCGCGAGGACGGCCGCGAGCACGCCGTCGGCGATGCGCAGCCCGTCGCGCTTGATCAGCCGCTCGATGGCGAAGGCGACCGGGACGAGGAGCACCGCGATGCTCGACACCAGCCCGGCGACCTTGATCAGCACGTCGGGCGCCTGCCCGGTGCCGTTGCTGATGTCGGCTTCCAGACCCGCGGTGGTGCCGTGGGCGAAGGCGGCGATGCCGAGGACGACGGCGATGCCGAGGATCCCGACGAGGAGGCGTACGAGGTCGGAGGGGCGGTGCACACGGGCGGCGAGCAGCGGCTCGTCGACCTCGACCTGGTCGGCGGCCGTGGGGGCGTGTCCGTGCGGGGTCTCGACGTCCTCGTGACCCGGTGGCGGGCCTTCGTCTGGGCGCGCGCCGTCGTTCGTCGCCGCGCCGTCCGGAGGACTCACACCCTGCTCCCTTCCCGTCACTTCCGTCTCTTCTTGATCACGTATCACGCGTCACCGCCCGGAAGATGGTGGCATGGACCGGCGGCCGCGCGGGGCAGCAGGGTGCGAGCCGGTCCGGAACGCGGGCTTCCACGCTCTTGACGCTCCCGTGTCGGTCCGGTGCGGCACCATGGGCCGAATGAGCGAAGAGCTGCCGGCGTACGCGGAGCGGGTGCTGGAGGCGGCCGAGCGGATTCCGCCCGGCCGGGTGATGACGTACGGCGACATCGCGGAGTGGCTCGGCGAGGGCGGACCCCGTCAAGTGGGCCGCGTCATGGCCTTGTACGGGGGAGCCGTGCCCTGGTGGCGGGTGGTGCGGGCGGACGGCCGTCCGCTGCCCGGCAGCGAGCGCAGGGCGCTGGAGAACTACCGGGCCGAGGCCACCCCGCTGCGGCTCACCGGCGACGGCGAACCGCGGCTCGACATGCGGCGGGCGCGCTGGGACGGGGACGGCGGGGACACAGCGCGGGACGAAGGTCACATGTGACAGCTTCGGCCATGTGCGGCCCGGAGGGGTGGTCGAAGGGACGTGCGAAGCCCCGTAAGAGGGACGCGTGGGACCGGATGGCAGTGAGGACGGGAGTCCCGGGGAAACTGCGCCCGCCGCGCGCCGTGCCGTAGCGTTGCCCCTTCGGCTTCGGTTTCGGCCACCGCTTCGTACACCGCTTCGGCCAAGGCTTCGGCCACGGCCACCGCCCGGGCCGTCACCACAGCAGCAGCAACCGCTGCGGCAGCGACCGCCGCAACGGCAGACCCACCAGGACCGGCACCCCACGTGAACACCTCTTCCTCCGACGGCCACCGCTCCGAGCGGCGGCGTACGCGGACCCCGGACGCGTACCGCCTGGTGCGTACCGGTGCGGAGCGGGTGGATCCCCCTGTGCTGGACGCAGCGCAGCGCGCGGTGGTTGAGCACACCGGCGGCCCGCTGCTGGTCCTGGCCGGACCGGGCACCGGAAAGACGACCACCCTGGTCGAGGCGGTCGCGGCCCGCGTGGAGTCCGGGACCGACCCCGCCCGGGTCCTGATCCTCACCTTCAGCCGCAAGGCCGCGGTGGAGCTGCGCGACCGGACCGCCCTGCGGCTCGGCGGCGCGCGCGCCCCGCAGGCCACCACCTTCCACTCCTTCTGTTACGGACTGGTCCGCTCCCACCAGGACGCCGAACTCTTCGCGGACCCGCTGCGACTCCTCTCCGGCCCGGAGCAGGACGTCATGGTCCGCACCCTCCTCGAAGGCCAGCGCCGGATCCGCTCGATCCGCTGGCCGGACGACCTGCGGGCCGCGCTGACCACGCGGGGCTTCGCCGACGAGGTCCGCGCGGTGCTCGCCCGCGCCCGCGAACTGGGCCTGGGACCGGCGGCCCTCTCCGACTTCGCGTCCCGCCTCGGCCGGCCGGACTGGAAGGCGGCGGCGGCCTTCCTCGCCGAGTACCTGGACGTCCTGGACCTCCAGGGCACCTTGGACTACGCGGAACTCCTCCACCGCGCGGTCCTCCTGGCGGAGCGCACCCCGTCGCTCTCTTCCCTGTACGACGTGATCTACGTGGACGAGTACCAGGACACGGACGCCTCGCAGCTGCGCCTGCTGCGCGCACTGGCCGGCCCTTCCGGGAGGCTGACCGCCTTCGGCGATCCCGACCAGTCGATCTACGCCTTCCGCGGCGCGGACATCAACAACATCCTGGACTTCGAGACCTCCTTCCCCGGAGCGGAGGTCCGTGCCCTGACGGTCTCCCGCCGCTCGTCCTCGGTCCTCCTGGCCGCCACCCGCCACCTGACCACCCGCATGTCGGTGCCGCGCCTCCCCTCGGCGGCGGTACGGGCCCACCGCGCGCTCGCGTCGACCCGCGAGGGCGGCCGGGTCGAGGTGTTCACCTACCCCACGGCCGGCGCCGAACTGGACAACATCGCCGACATCCTGCGCCGGGCCCACCTGGAGGAGGGCGTGCCGTGGAAGGACATGGCCGTCCTGGTCCGCGCGGGCGGCCGCACCCTGCCGCAGATGCGCCGCGCCCTGATCGCGGCGGGAGTCCCGGCCGAAACGGACGGCACGGACTCCCCCCTCCGCCACGAGCCGGCCATAGCCCCCCTCCTCACGGCCCTCCGCACCCTCGCGGAATCGGCCCTCCCCCCAACCACCCCAGGACCACCCCCGCCTACCCCGGCCGACGTGCCCGGCGCGGATGCGGTGTCCGCAGACCTGGCCGGTCGGGAGGGTATGTCCGGCCCCGCAGACCTGGCAGGTGTGGAGGGGGTGTCCGGCTCTGCCGACCTGGCTGGTGTGGAGGCGGTGTCCGCCGATTTGCCCGGCCCGGAGGGCGTGTCCGGTTCTGCCGACCTGGCTGGTGCGGAGGGCCTGTCCGGCTCCGCAGACCTGGTCGGCCCGGAGGCGGTGTCCGCCGATTTGCCCGGCTCGGAGGGCGTGTCCGGCTCCGCCGACCTGGCCGGTCCGCAGGGCATGTCCGGCCCCGCAGGCCCGGCCGGTCCGCAGGGCGTGTCCGGCTCCGCCGACCTGCCTGGCCCGGATGGCATGTCCGGTTCCGCCGACCTGCCCGGCCCGGATGCGGTGTCCGGGTCCGCCGAGGCCCCGCGCGCGGAGGACGGGCTGCCCGACGAAGCCGGGAACGTCCCCGGCCCCGCCCTGCCCGGCCGGGAGGCCGTGCCCGGTTCCGGGCTGCCCGGCTCCGCCGGTGAACCGGCCGGGGTCGAGGGTGTGCTCTCCGACGGAGTCGGGGCCGCCTTCGGCGCGGCAGGCGCCGGTGTGAGCGAGCCTGCTCGCAACTTCGGGGTGGGCGGGCGGGAAACCCTCGCCGCCGAAGGCGGCACCGGCTCGCCCGGCTCCGCCGACGCCCCGGCCACGGCGGCGGGTGCGCTGCCCGAAGCAGTCGACGGTGTTTCCGGCGCCGTGGGCGCCGGAGCCCCCGCCCCCGCCACCGAAGGTGGCACCGAGCTGCCCGGCTCCGCCGACGGGCCCGCCGCAGCGGAGGGTGCGCAGCCGGGCGAGCGGCAGGCCGATGGGGCCGGCGAAGCCGTCGAGCCCGCCGCAGGCGAAGGGTGGATCGGGGTCGAGGCCGCGCTCGTGCTGCTGTCCTCGCCGCTCGGCGGGATGGACGCCGCAGACCTCCGCCGCCTCGGCCGCGCGCTGCGCGACGAGGAACGGGCCGCCGGGGTCCGCACACCCGCGCCCTCCGACGTCCTCCTCGCCAGAGCCCTCGCAGAGCCCGAGCGGCTCGTTGCCCACGACCCCGCCTACGCCCGCGGAGCGCAGCGCCTCGGCCTGCTGCTGCGCAAGGCCCGCGAGCTCCTCGCCGGCGGCGGCACCGCCGAGGAGGTCCTGTGGACCCTCTGGGACGGCACCCCCTGGCCGCAGCGCCTCGAACGCAGCGCCCGCCGCGGCGGCCCCGCCGGCCGCAACGCCGACCGCGACCTCGACGCCGTCTGCGCGCTCTTCGACACCGCCGCCCGCGCGGAGGAACGTACCGGCGGCCGCGGCGCCCTCAACTTCCTCGAACAGCTCGAAGCCGAGGACATCGCCGGAGACACCCTCACCCCCCGCGCCGTCCGCCGCGAAGCCGTCCGCCTCATGACCGCGCACCGTTCCAAGGGCCTGGAGTGGGGACTCGTCGTCGTCGCGGGCGTACAGGAAGGGCTCTGGCCCGACCTGCGCCGCCGCGGCTCCCTCCTCGAAGCCGACCGCATCGGCCGCGACGGCCTCGCCGAGCCCCTCACCCCCGGCGCGCTCCTCTCCGAGGAGCGCCGCCTCTTCTACGTCGCGGCCACCCGCGCCCGCGACCGCCTCGTCGTCACCGCCGTCAAGGCCCCCGCCGAGGACGGCGACCAGCCCTCCCGCCTGCTCACCGAGCTCGGCGTCCCCGTCAAGGACGTCACCGGCCGCCCCCGCCGCCCCCTTGCCGTCCCCGCGCTCGTCGCGGAACTCCGCGCCACCACCGTCGACCCCGACGCCTCGCCCGCCCTGCGCGACGCCGCCGCCCGACGCCTCGCCCGCCTCGCCGTGCTCACCGACGACGAGGACCGCCCGCTCGTCCCCGCCGCGCACCCGCAGCGCTGGTGGGGGCTGTACGAGCCCACCCGCAGCAGCGTCCCGCTGCGCGACCGCGACCACCCCGTCGCCCTGTCCGGCTCCGCCCTGGAGCAGCTCGCCAACACCTGCTCCCTCCAGTGGTTCCTGGGCCGCGAGGTCAAGGCCGACGCCCCCTCCACCGCCGCCCAGGGCTTCGGCAACGTCGTCCACGTCCTCGCCGACGAGGTCGCCTCCGGCCGCACCCCCGCCGACCTCGCCGTCCTCATGGAGCGCCTCGACTCCGTCTGGGACTCGCTCGCCTTCGACGCCCCCTGGAAGTCCCGCCAGGAGAAGGACAACGCCCGCGCCGCCCTGGAGCGCTTCCTGCGCTGGCACACCACCGACCGCGGGGGCCGGGCGACCGTGGCCACCGAGCACGACTTCGACGTCACCCTCGACGCGGGGGAGTACGCCGTCCGGGTGCGCGGTTCCATGGACCGGGTCGAGGCGGACCCGCAGGGGCGCGCGTACGTCGTCGACTTCAAGACCGGCAAGTCCGCGCCGACCGCCAAGGAAGTCGAACGCCACCCGCAGCTCGCCGTGTACCAGCTCGCCGTGCGCGAGGGCGCCGTCGACGAGGTCTTCGACGGCCTGCGCCCCGCACCGGGCGGCGCCGAACTCGTGCAGCTGCGCCAGGGCGCCGCCCAGCGGGAGGGCGGCGACACGGTGCCCAAGATCCAGGCGCAGCAGGCCCTGGAGGGCGGCGCCTCCGGCGCATGGGTCGGCGACCTGCTCGCCACCGCAGCCGGCCGGGTCCTCGACGAGCGCTTCGCACCCGCCCTCGGCAAGCACTGCGACCACTGCTCCTTCCGCGCCTCGTGCAGCGCCCGCCCGGAGGGCCGCCAGACGGTGGAGTAGGCCGCGCCGACCGGGCGGGGCCGGCCCGAGGCAGGCGGCACCCCGGCCCGGCACCCCGGCCCGGCACCCCTGGCCGCCCGCCCGGTCCGGCTGCCCGCCCGGTCCGGGCGGGCGGGACTGTCAGAGGGGGCGGCTAGCCTTTTCACGTGTCCGCGCGTCCGCCCGTCCCTCCGGCCCTGCCTCCCGCCCCGCCCGCAAAAGCGCCGCAGGCAGCGGTCCTCACCGATCCCGAGCAGCTCAAGGAGCTCCTGGGGATCCCCTTCACGCCCGAACAGATGGCCTGCGTCACCGCTCCGCCCGCCCCGCAGGTCATCGTGGCCGGCGCCGGCTCCGGCAAGACCACCGTCATGGCCGCCCGCGTGGTCTGGCTGGTCGGCACGGGCGCGGTCGCGCCCGAGCAGGTCCTCGGCCTGACCTTCACCAACAAGGCCGCCGGCGAACTGGCCGAGCGCGTACGGACCGCCCTCGCGCGGGCCGGGATCAGCGATCCGGACCCCTCCCCGGCCGAGGCCGACTCCGCGGGCGGCGAGCCGCGCATCTCCACGTACCACGCCTTCGCCGGCCAGCTCCTGAAGGACCACGGCCTGCGCATCGGCCTGGAGCCCAGCTCCCGGCTGCTCGCCGACGCCACCCGCTTCCAGCTCGCCGCCCGCGTGCTCCGCGAGGCCCCCGGCCCCTACCCGGCACTCAAAAAATCCGTTCCCGACCTGGTCAGCGACCTGCTCGCGCTCGACGGGGAGCTCTCCGAGCACCTCGTACCGCCGGAGCGGCTGCGCGCGTACGACACGGAGCTCCTCTCCGCCCTCGCGGACGTGAAGCTCAGCAACGAGGACCTCCGCAAGGTCCCGGAAACCGTCCGAGGCCGCCTCGAACTCCTCGAGCTGGTCTCCCGCTACCGCGCCGCCAAACGCTCCCGCGACCTCCTCGACTTCGGCGACCAGATAGCCCTCTCCGCGCAGCTCGCCACCACCCGCCCCGAGGTCGGAGCCCTGCTGCGCGAGGAGTTCCGCGTCGTCCTGCTCGACGAGTACCAGGACACCTCGGTCGCGCAGCGGCTCCTGCTGTCCGGGCTGTTCGGCGGGGGCACCGGGCACGCGGTGACCGCCGTCGGAGACCCCTGCCAGGCCATCTACGGCTGGCGCGGCGCCTCCGTGGCCAACCTCGACGACTTCCCCGAGCACTTCCCCTACGCCGACGGCCGCCCCGCCACCCGCTTCTCCCTCAGCGAGAACCGGCGCAGCGGCGGCCGCCTCCTGGACCTGGCCAACGAGCTCGCCGCTCCGCTGCGCGCCATGCACGAGGGCGTCGAGGCCCTGCGCCCCGCACCGGGCGCGGAGCGCGACGGCTCCGTCCGGTGCGCCCTGTTGGAGACCCATGCCCAGGAGCTCGACTGGATCGGCGACTCCATCTCCCACCTGGTCCGTACCGGCACCGAGCCGCGCGAGATCGCCGTCCTGTGCCGTTCGGGCGGGGACTTCGCACGGATCCAGGCGGTCCTCGTCGAGCGGGACGTTCCGGTCGAGGTGGTCGGCCTGTCCGGCCTGCTCCACCTCCCCGAGGTCGCGGACCTCGTCGCCGTCTGCGAGGTCCTCCAGGACCCCGGGGCCAACGCCGCGCTCGTCCGGCTGCTCATCGGGCCGCGCTGGCGGATCGGCGCCCGCGACCTGGCCCTGCTGGGCCGCCGCGCCCGCACCCTGATCTCCCGCTCCCCGTCCGGCGGCGACGACGACCGCCTCGCGGCGGCCGTGGAGGGCGTGGACCCGGCGGAGATCGTGTCGCTGGCCGACGCCCTCGAAACCTTCCTGGACGGCGCGGGCCGGTCCGCCCCCGACCAGCTGCCCTTCTCCGCTGCCGCCCGGGTCCGCTTCGCGCACCTCGCCCAGGAACTGCGAGACCTGCGCCGTTCCCTCTCGGACCCCCTGATGGACGTCCTGCACCGGGTCCTGTCGACGACCGGCCTCGATGTGGAGCTGGCCTCGTCCCCGCACGCGCTGGCGGCCCGCCGCCGGGAGACCCTGTCGAGCTTCATGGACGTGGCGGCCGGCTTCGCCTCCCTGGACGGCGAGGCCTCCCTCCTCGCCTTCCTCGCCTTCCTGCGCACGGCGGCCCAGTACGAAAAAGGCCTGGACCACGCCCTCCCCGGCGGCGAGAACACGGTCAAGGTCCTCACGGCCCACAAGTCCAAGGGCCTGGAGTGGGACGTGGTGGTGGTCCCCGACCTGTGCGCGGGCTCCTTCCCGAAGGAGAAGGCCCCCGAGGCCTGGACCTCGTACGCGAAGGTCCTCCCGTACGCCCTGCGCGGGGACGCGCCGACCCTCCCGACCACCCCGGAATGGACCTCGCCGGGCCTGCGCACCTTCAAGTCGGCCCTCAAGTCCCACAAGGCCGTCGAGGAACTCCGCCTCGGCTACGTCACCTTCACCCGCCCGCGCTCGCTCCTCCTGGCCTCGGGCCACTGGTGGGGCCCGACGCAGAAGAAGCCGCGCGGCCCGTCCTCCTTCCTCTCCGCCCTGTACGACCACTGCGCCGCGGGCCACGGCGAGATCGAAGCCTGGGCCGACACCCCGGCACCGGACGCCGAAAACCCGGCCCTCTCCACGGACACCACCCCGGACCACTCCTGGCCCCTCCCCCTGGACCCGACCTCCCTCACCCTCCGCCGCCAGGCAGCCACCCTGGTCGAGTCCTACCTCCACCCGGGGACCCTGGAGGATCCGCAGTACCCGGAGGCCGGGGAGCACCATGCCTCCCCGGAGGACCCCTACCTCTGGCCCCCACACTGCGAAGACCCCGCCTACGACGAGGAACCTCCGGCCCCGTGGCCGGACCCGGCCGACGGAGCCGCGGCGGCGCAGGCTCCGCGGTCGCACCCGGCCGACGAACCGACCGCCGCGGACGCCGGCCGGCCGCAGGCCGGGGCAGGCCGGGGCACGGCCGTGCCCGCCGCCGCAGGCGGAACCCCGCAGGGGGTCCGGGGCACAGCCCCGGTTTCGGGAAGGGGCGGGGTGGGGGAAGAAGAAGCCCCCCCGACCCCCGACGACCTGTGGCCGCACGGCGGGTACCGGGCCGCGCCCGGGCCGAGCCCGGCCGTGCCCGCCGACGACCTGTGGCCGGAGGACGGCGACCGGGCCGAGCCCAAGCCTCGGCCGCGCTCCACCGCGCCCGGTGGCGATGAGGACCTGTGGCCCGGGGACGGGGCTGGGGGCGACGACCGGACCACGCCCCGCCCGCGCCCCGCCGCGCCCGCGACCGCCGACGACCTCTGGCCGGAGGCCGAGGACGCGGCCCGGGCCAGGCGCCCGCGCCCGCCCACACCCGGCGAAGAAGACCTGTGGCCCGGGGACGAGCCCCGCCCGCGCCCCGCCGCACCCGGCGAAGAAGACCTGTGGCCCGGGGACGAGCCCCGCCCGCGCCCGGCCGCGCCCGCGCCCGGCGGCGACCACGACCTGTGGCCGGAGGACGAGTACGAGGCCGGCGACGGCGACTGGGCCGCGGCCAAGCCCCGACGCCGATCCGCGAAGCCGGTCGGCACCGACGACCCGTGGTCGGAGGCCGGGCCCGGCCCCGGCCCCCTCACCCCCGAGGACGCACGAGCCATCGCCTCCTGGGACCGCGACCTCGACGCCCTGGAGGGCGAGCTCCGCCGCGCCCGCGAGGCCGTCCGCGACGTGGAGCTCCCGCCCGCGCTCTCCGCCAGCCAGCTGCTCCGCCTCGCCTCCGACGAGCAGGGCTTCGTACGCGACCTAGCCCGCCCCATGCCCAAGCCCCCGCAGCCCGCCGCCCGCCAGGGCACCCGGTTCCACGCCTGGGTGGAGTCCCGCTTCGACGAGCTCCCGCTGCCCCACCTCGACGTCCTCGACCCCCTCACGGACCTCCCCGGAGCCCAGCCCCCGGGAGGCGACGGCTCCGACCAGGACATCGCCGACGAGGCCGACCTGGACTCCCTCAAGGCGGCCTTCGAGCGCAGCCCGTACGCCGACCGGACCCCGTACCGCATGGAGGTCCCGGTCCAGCTGACCCTCGCCGGCCGGGTGATCCGCGGCCGGATCGACGCCGTCTACCGCACCACGGACGCGGACGGCGGCGGCAGCGGCTACGAGATCGTCGACTGGAAGACCGGCCGCACCACCGAGGCCGACCCCCTCCAGCTGGCCGTCTACCGCCTGGCCTGGGCGGAAGCCACGAACACCCCCCTCGCCGAGGTCACCGCCGTGTTCCTGCACGTCCGCAGCGGCCGCGTCATCCGCCCCCGGAACCTCCCCGACCGCGCTCGTCTTGAGCAGATCCTCCAAGGCAAAACGGACACGGAAAGTGACCATCGAACGGACGGTTAGGCTCGTGGTCATGAGCGACACCCCGGCGGACAGCGTCGTCCGCACGTACATCGACAGCCACCGCGCGACGTTCCTCGACGACCTCGCCGAGTGGCTCCGCATCCCCTCCGTCTCGGCCCAGCCCGAGCACGCGGACGACGTACGGCGCAGCGCCGACTGGCTGGCCGCGAAGCTCAAGGAGACCGGTTTCCCGGTCACCGAGGTCTGGCAGACGGCCGGCGCCCCCGCCGTCTTCGCGGAATGGCCGAGCGAGGACCCCGCGGCCCCCACCGTCCTCGTCTACGGGCACCACGACGTGCAGCCCGCCGCCCTCGCCGACGGCTGGCACACCGACCCGTTCGAGCCGGTGATCAAGGACGGCCGGATGTACGGGCGCGGCGCCGCCGACGACAAGGGGCAGGTCTTCTTCCACACCCTCGGCGTCCGTGCCCACCTCGCCGCGACCGGGGCGTCCGCCCCCGCCGTGCACCTCAAGCTGATCGTCGAGGGCGAGGAGGAGTCCGGTTCCCCGCACTTCCGCGCCCTCGTGGAGCGCGAGGCGGCCCGCCTCGCCGCCGACGTCGTGATCGTCTCCGACACCGGCATGTGGTCCGAGACCACCCCCACCGTCTGCACCGGCATGCGCGGCGTCGCCGACTGCGAGATCGACCTGTTCGGCCCCGACCAGGACATCCACTCGGGTGCCTTCGGCGGCGCCGTGCCGAATCCGGCCACCGTCGCCGCCCGCCTCGTCGCGGCCCTGCACGATGCGGACGAGCGGGTCACGATCCCCGGCTTCTACGACAACATCGCCGAGCTCACGGACGCGGAGCGCGAGCTGATCGCCGAGCTCCCCTTCGACGAGGCCGAGTGGCTCCGTACGGCCAAGTCGTACGCGGCTTCGGGCGAGGCCGGCTACTCCACGCTGGAGCGCGTCTGGGCCCGCCCGACCGCAGAGGTCAACGGCATCGGCGGCGGCTACCAGGGACCCGGCGGCAAGACCATCGTGCCCGCCTCGGCGCACCTGAAGCTGTCGTTCCGCCTGGTCTCCGGGCAGGACCCGTACGAGGTCGAGACGGCCGTCACGGCCTGGGTCGCGGAGCGCGTCCCGGCCGGAATCCGTCATTCCATCACCTTCGGCGCCCCGACCCGGCCGTGCCTGACCCCGCTGGACCACCCGGCGCTGCAGTCCGTCGTCCGCGCCATGAGCAGGGCCTTCGGCCAGAAGGTCCGCTTCACCCGCGAAGGCGGTTCGGGTCCGGCGGCCGACCTCCAGGACGTGCTGAACGCCCCTGTCCTCTTCCTCGGGATCTCCGTACCCTCCGACGGCTGGCACTCGCCGAACGAGAAGGTCGAGATCGACCTGCTCACCAAGGGGGTCGAGACGGCCGCCTACCTCTGGGGCGACCTGGCCGCCCACTGGAAGCCGGCGTCCGCTTGAGCACGCCCCACCCGCCACCGCACACCCGTCCGTCCTGCTGAGCCTGCCTGTGTCCCACCACCGGGGGAGTTGGAAGTACCTGTGAGCACCCATACCGAGTCCGAGCGTCCGATCTCGCTGGCCGCGCCCAGCGGAATCGACCGCGCCGCGCACCACCGCCTCGACGAGGCGTGGCTCGCCGCGGCCTGGAGCCACCCCAGCACCCGCGTCTTCGTCGTCTCGGGCGGCCAGGTCCTGATCGACGACACCCCCGACGGCGGCACCGCGATCGTGATGACCCCGGCCTTCGAGGCCCCGGTCACCGAGACGCACCGGTACTTCCTGGGGACCGACGAGGACGGCGTACGGTACTTCGCGCTGCAGAAGGACTCGCTGCCCGGCCGCATGGACCAGTCGGCCCGCCCGGCCGGTCTGCGCGAGGCCGGAATGCTGCTCTCCGCGCGGGACGCCGGGCTGATGGTGCACGCGGTGGCGCTGGAGAACTGGCAGCGCATGCACCGCTTCTGCTCCCGCTGCGGCGAGCGCACGGTGGTCGCCGCGGCCGGGCACATCCGCCGCTGCCCGGGCTGCGGGGCCGAGCACTACCCGCGGACCGACCCGGCGGTGATCATGCTGGTCACGGACGACCAGGACCGCGCGCTGCTGGGCCGCCAGGTGCACTGGCCGGAGGGCCGCTTCTCCACCCTCGCGGGGTTCGTCGAACCGGGCGAGTCGATCGAGCAGTCGGTCATCCGCGAGGTCTGGGAGGAGGCGGGCGTCAAGGTCGGCGAGGTCGACTACGTCGCCAGCCAGCCCTGGCCGTTCCCGTACAGCCTGATGCTGGGCTTCACGGCGCGCGCCGTCACCTTCGACATCGCGGTCGACGGCGACGAGATCCAGGAAGCCCGCTGGTTCTCCCGCGACGACCTGCGCGCGGCGATCGAGGCCGGCGAGGTCCTCCCGCCGGCGGGCATCTCCATCGCGGCCCGCCTGGTCGAGCTCTGGTACGGCAAGCCCCTCCCGAAGCCGCTCACGACCGCCTGACCGGCACCACCCGTACGTCCACCACCCGTACGTCGGCTGCACCGACGAAGGCCCCCGCTCCGGCGGGGGCCTTCGTCCGTCGTCCGTCCGTGTTCCGTCAGTCGTGTTCAGGTACGGCCGTACCGGCTCACGCCCGCTCCCCCCGGACTGCGCTGCCGGCGTCGGACAACCGGTCGAGGCGGAGGCGCTGGGCTTCGGTCAGCCGGAGGCGCTCCGCGGCGAGGTTCTCCTCCAGGTGGGCGATCCGGGACGTGCCCGGGATCGGGAGGACGACCGGCGAGCGGTCCAGGAGCCAGGCGAGCGCGACCTGCGTGGGGGTGGCTCCGGCCTCGGCGGCCACGGCGGCGATCTCGGCCGTCGCCCCGGACCGTCCCCAGGCCACGGTGGCCCAGGGCAGGAACGCGATGCCCGCCGCCTCGCAGGCCGCGAGGACGGGCTCGTGCTCCCGGTCGAGCAGGTTGTAGCGGTTCTGCACGCTCGCGATGTCGACGATCTCCCGGGCCGCGGAGAGTTCGCCGACGGTGACCTCCGAGAGCCCGATCCGGCCGATCTTGCCCTCGGGGCGCAGGTCCCGCAGTGGCCTCGGCCAGCAGTTCCTCGTTGGCGCCCCAGCCGTACATGGAGGCGGTGTCGATCAGCGTGACGCCCAGCTCGACGGCCCGCCGGACCACCGCGAATGAGTTCTCACGGTCCGGGCCCGGGTCCGTGGGCAAGCGCATGGCCCCGAAACCGAGCCTGCGCACTTCCAGATCCCCGCCGATGCGGAACACGGTCGTACTCACGTGTCGGTTCCTCCCCCTTGATCAATGTGATCAAGGAATCACGCTGACAGGCCGGTCGATCGCTCCCTGGAACGCAGAAGCCCCCGCCGGGGCGGGGGCTTTCCGTGCGTGGTGCTCAGCACATCAGACGGCGAGGGCCTGCTTGACCTGGGCCAGGCTCGGGTTCGTCATGACCGACTCGCTGCCCGCGGCGGAGGTGACCAGGACGGTGGGAACCGTCTGGTTGCCGCCGTTCGCCTTCTCCACGAACGCCGCGGACTCGGGGTCGAGCTCGATGTTGATCTCGGTGTAGGCGATGCCTTCCCGGTCCATCTGGCTCTTCAGCCGACGGCAGTAGCCGCACCAGGTCGTGCTGTACATCGTGACCGTGCCCGCGTCCTGCATGCTGCGCTCTCCATTCGTGGGTGCTCGTTGGTCCGTTTGGCCCGAGGGTTGAACGTACGTGACCGCGCGCCCATTCCCGGAATGCCGAGTGCCCGCACCCCGCACCCCGCTCCCGTACGACCGCACTCCGGTACGACCATGTTCATGTCGGACGGGCGGGGGCGGTCTGTGGACGGATTTCCCGGCCCCCTCACGAGACCTGGCAGCATGGCAGGGTGACATCAGCAACGCACTCCTCATCCATCACGCCCGGCGCCGACTCGGCCGATGCGGTGCTCCTGGGCCTGGACCCGGAGCAGCGCGAGGTCGCGACGACCCTGCGCGGGCCGGTGTGCGTGCTCGCGGGCGCCGGCACGGGCAAGACCCGGGCGATCACCCACCGCATCGCCTACGGGGTCCGTTCCGGCCAGCTGATGCCGGCGAGCGTGCTGGCCGTCACGTTCACCAACCGCGCCGCGGGCGAGATGCGCGGCCGCCTGCGCGAGCTGGGCGCGGGCGGGGTGCAGGCGCGGACCTTCCACTCCGCCGCCCTGCGCCAGCTCCAGTACTTCTGGCCCAAGGCGGTCGGCGGCGACGTGCCCCGGCTGCTGGAACGCAAGATCCAGTTCGTCGCCGAGGCGGGCGCGCGCTGCCGCATCCGCCTCGACCGGGGCGAGCTGCGCGATGTCACCGGCGAGATCGAGTGGGCGAAGGTCACGCAGACGGTCCCCGCCGACTACCCGGCCGCCGCCCGCAAATCCGGCCGCGAGGCCCCCCGGGACCTGGCCGAGATCGCCCAGATCTACGGGACGTACGAGCAGCTCAAGCGCGACCGCGGCATGATCGACTTCGAGGACGTGCTGCTCCTCACCGTCGGCATCCTGCAGGACCGCCACGACATCGCCGAACAGATCCGCACCCAGTACCAGCACTTCGTCGTCGACGAGTACCAGGACGTCAGCCCGCTCCAGCAGCGGCTGCTGGACCTCTGGCTCGGCGAGCGCGACACCCTCTGCGTGGTCGGCGACGCCAGCCAGACGATCTACTCCTTCACCGGCGCCACCCCCGACCACCTGCTGAACTTCCGCACGAAGTACCCGCAGGCCACCCTGGTCAAGCTGGTCCGCGACTACCGCTCCACCCCCCAGGTGGTCCACCTCGCCAACGGGCTCCTCGCCCAGGCCAAGGGCCGCGCCGCCGAGCACCGCCTCGAGCTGGTCTCCCAGCGCGAGACCGGCCCCGACCCGGTCTACGCCGAGTACACCGACGAGCCCGCCGAGGCCGAGGGCATCGCCCACCGGGTCCGCGACCTCGTCGCGGCCGGCGTCCCGGCGGGGGAGATCGCCGTGCTCTACCGGATCAACGCCCAGTCCGAGGTCTACGAGCAGGCCCTCGCCGACGCCGGAGTCCCGTACCAGCTGCGCGGAGCCGAGCGCTTCTTCGAGCGCGCCGAGGTCCAGAAGGCGATCCTCGCCCTGCGCGGAGCCGCCCGCTCCGGCGGCAACGACCGGCTGCTCGACGACGTCGTGGAGCTCGGATCCCAGGTCCGCGCCGTGCTCAGCTCCACCGGCTGGACCAGCGCTCCGCCCGCCGGCTCCGGAGCCGTCCGCGACCAGTGGGAATCGCTGGCCGCGCTGGTCCGGCTCGCCGAGGACTTCGCCCGCAGCCGGCCGTCCGCGACCCTGGCCGATCTGACGGTCGAGCTGGACGAGCGCAAGGCCGCCCAGCACGCCCCGACCGTCCAGGGCGTCACCCTCGCCTCGCTGCACGCGGCGAAGGGCCTGGAGTGGGACGCCGTGTTCCTCGTCGGCTTGACCGACGGCATGATCCCCATCACCTATGCGAAGACGGACGAGCAGGTCGAGGAGGAGCGCCGGCTGCTCTACGTCGGCGTCACCCGCGCCCGGCACCACCTGACGCTCTCCTGGGCCCTCTCCCGGACTCCGGGCGGCCGGGGGTCCCGACGCCCCAGCCGCTTCCTGAACGGCCTGAGGCCGGGCTCCCTGGCGCCGGGAAGCAGGCCGGGCGGTCCGGTCGAGCCCGGGGCCCGCAAGCGGGGCCGCCGCGGCCCGGCCGTGTGCCGGGTCTGCCGCAAGACGCTGACCGACGCCGGCGAGCTGAAACTGATGCGCTGCGAGGACTGCCCTTCGGACATGGACGAAGGGCTCTACGAGCGGCTGCGCGACTGGCGCGCCGTCCAGGCGAAGGAGCAGGGCATGCCCGGCTACTGCGTCTTCACGGACAAGACGCTGATGGCCATCGCGGAGGCCGCACCCTCGCAAGAGGGAGAGCTTTCGATGATCTCCGGAGTGGGTGCCCGCAAGCTCGAGCGGTACGGAGCCGACGTGCTGGCCATCTGCGCAGGTGGGGAGCCTGGGACGGAAGATCCTGACGACGCGTAGAAACTCGTCGGAAAAATAGTTTGCACATGTCCAGCACAGCCCCATAGGTTCTTAGCAACGGAAACGGTGGCTTCTCCGAAGCCCCTGATCCGTGCTGTACTTATCCGAATACGCATGGGACCAGGCCTCCGGGCCGAGTCCCCGAGACGCCGAGAGGAGGCGAGACCAGTGACCAGCTTCATCACCACCACCAAAATGACCGATCGCTCGGTCGCCGCTTCCTGCACGCTCGGCTCCTCCACGCTCCTTGCCCTCACGGGTACCGGTCTCCCGGGTACCGGTCTGTCCGCCATTTGCGCTGACGGCCCCGTCCTGCCCGCCGCGCCTTCCGCGCTGCCGGTCAGTGAGCGCAATGAGCGACGGACCAAGGCACCGGTGGCAGTACTGGCAGCAGAAGCCCAGGCGCATGGCGCCTATGCCTTTGCGGCCGCAGCCGGTGCCGCCAGTGCCGGATTCAAGACGCAGCCGAAGACGCAGACGAAGAAGCAGCACCACCTGATGTGGGCCTACCGCGGGCTCGAACCCTGGAGTGATCCAGTCTGATCTGACGATCAGACCGGCGCCTTCAGGGCCGCGGAACCCCACCCGGGATCCGCGGCCCTTCTGTTTGTCCCCGAACGGGGACGACGGACCGAAGGGGCGAGGTACCCCAGCCGCCCCCGGCCGACCGGCCGGAACGACTAGACGAACAAGACGAGGAAGAAACCACCGTGCAACTCGAAGCGCACGCCCCGTCCGTACCGAAGACCCAGACCCTCTCCCCGCCCGCAGTCCCGGAGGACTCCACCTTGACTCCCCTCACCGCGCTGACCGCGCTCGACGACGCCATCGAGAACCTCGGCGTGCCCGTCGCCTGTCGCACCTACGACCCCGAGGTCTTCTTCGCCGAGTCCCCGGCCGACGTCGAGTACGCGAAGTCCCTCTGCGGCACCTGCCCGCTGGTCGAGGCCTGCCTCGCCGGTGCGCTGGAGCGCCGCGAGCCCTGGGGTGTCTGGGGAGGCGAGCTCTTCGTCCAGGGTGTCGTCGTCGCCCGGAAGCGTCCCCGTGGCCGCCCGCGCAAGAACCCGGTTGTTGCGGCATGACCGCCAACGGAACCATCGACCGCCCCCTCACGCACGACCCCCTGAAGCAGGCCCTCATGTCCCCCCACGCCACCACGAGCGAGCAGCCGCACGGCGCCGCCACCGCAGACTTCATCACCGCCGGCGCGATCACCTCGCGTCAGAACAGGACCCGCGAAATGCAACTCATCCCAGAAGCCATGGCTCGTGCCCATATGGACGACCGCATGCGTGAGGTCGACGCCGAGCGTCGCGCCGTGCGCCTGGTCGCCGCGCGGCGCATGCAGCGTCGAGCCGAGCGCGTCTCGCTGCGCGCCCGGCGCGCGCTGGCCATGGCCGTCATGCACTAAGAGAGAGCTGGAGACAGCTCGGAGGAAACCACCGGGGGGACCGGCCCGAACGGGCCGGTCCCCCCGGTGCGTTGCGGACCGCGCACCGGCCCCGCGGGGATATCGTCGGGAGGTGGACCAGCCGACTCCCCACCCGGCACCGCCGGGAACCGAGGCCCTGCCCGTCGTCTGTGCGCGCTGTGGCGCCCAGTCCCCGGCCGGCGCCCCGCCCACCTGGACCTGCTCCGTGGAGAACGGGACCAGACAGTACTTCTGCGTCGACTGCGCGCGTGCGAACCTCCGCGCCATCGAAGGCCGCCTCGACTCCGCCTGGTGGTGAGCGCCCGCCCGGGACCGCCCGCCGCCGGCCGGCTCAGCCCTCGTCGGGCAGGAACCCCGGCAGCCAGGAGTCGAGTTCCTCGCGGAGCCTGACCGTCGCGCCCAACTGGCACAGCACCCCTATGGTGCTCAGCGTCACCCGGTGGATCAGCAGGTAGGAGGGCGGCAGATTGATCTGCCGGCCCAACTGGTGCGCGGGGGAGCGGGGGTCGGCGATCCGCGCGGCCTGGCCGCGCAGCCAGGTCCGGGTGAAGGTGAACTCCTCGGCCTCCGCCGGTTCGAGCATCGGCCGCAGGTAGTCGAGCACCGCGTCGGCTTCCAGTTCGATGGACTCGCGCACGAACCCCTCCGCGCGAAGGTGCCCGTAGACCCCCTCGGCATCACCGTCCAGCGCCATCCGCAGCGATCGGCCGATGGGCTTGGGCCAGCCGCCCGGCAGCCGGTCGACGGTTCCGAAGTCCAGTACGCCCAGCCGCGTCCGGCCGTCCGCCCCGGAGATCAGCCGGAAGTTGCCCGGGTGCGGATCGGCGTGCAGCAGCCCGGTGCGCGCAGGGCCGGAGAAGAGGAACCGGGCCAGCAGCTGTCCTGCGCGGTCGCGCTCCTCCGGGGTGCCGTCGGCTATCACCTCCGACAGCGGGGTCCCTTCGATCCAGTCGGTCACGAGCACCTGGTCGCTCTGGTGCACCACGTCCGGGACGACCACGTCCTCGTCGCCGTCGAAGGCGTCCGCGTGCGTCCGCTGGGCCTCGGCCTCCAGCTCGTAGTCCAGCTCCTCCGAGACCCGGTCGCGCAGCTCCTTGATCAAGGGCTTGATGTCCATGCCCGGGATGAGCGGCCCCAGCAGCCCCGCGAACCGGCCCAGCTGCTTCAGGTCCGACAGCAGGGCCTCGCCGGCCCCCGGGTACTGGACCTTGACCGCCACCTGGCGGCCGTCGTGCCACACCGCCCGGTGCACCTGCCCGATCGAGGCCGCCGCCGCGGGCTTGTCCTCGAACTCCTCGAAGAGCTCCCGCCAGTCCGGGCCGAGCCGCTCCGACAACACCTGGTGCACGGTGGCCGCGGGCAGCGGCGGGGCCGCCTCCTGCAGCTTCGTCAGCGCGGCCCGGTAGGGCCCGGCGACTTCCTCGGGCAGCGCCGACTCGAAGACCGAGAGCGCCTGGCCGAACTTCATGGCGCCGCCCTTCAGCTCTCCCAGCACACGGAACAGCTGCTCGGCGGTGCGCTGCTGGAGCTCGCGCGCCACTATCTCCGCCGACTTGCCGCCGATCCGCTTGCCGAGCCCCCAGGTGGCCCGGCCCGCTATGCCGAGCGGCAGCGCGGCCAGCTTGACGGTACGGGTGACCGCCTTCCGGGGAAGATCAGACATGCGCCCCTCCAATTCCCAGACAGCTGAGCCGCAAGCGGCGGTCCGGGGGAGTCCCCCGAAGGCCTTCCCGGCCAAAAGCATCCTGTCATGACCCCCGGCCCTCGCCCCCTCCGAGTGTCCTGCCGCTCCAGCCGGGCACGAGGCGGGAATCCACCGGTCGGCAGACGGTGGCCGCCCCGGTGGGCCAGCATGGACGGACGGCGGGCCGCGTTCGGGTGGTGGAGGTGCTGGGGGATGGTGGGGCGGGGACCTTCGAGGCAGGAGCTGATCCGGCGACGCCGCTCCGGCGGCTTCATCGGCAGACAGAGCGAGGTGAACGCCTTCCGCGACGCCCTCCGCCAGCCCCCGGAGGAGGCGGCGCAGTTCCTCTTCCACGTCCGGGGCCCGGCGGGAGTCGGCAAGTCGACCCTGGTGCGGCACCTGGAGACCATTGCCCGCGAGGGCGGGGCGGTCACCGCGTACGTGGACGAGTCGGTCGCGGACGTCATCGAGACGATGGAAGTGGTCAGCGCCCAGTTCGCCCAGCGCGGCCTGGCCATGAAGGGCTTCGACAAACTGCTGGCCACCTATCGCCGGCGCCGGCACGAGGCCGACGCGGGGGCCCTCGCGGCCGCCACGGGACCCGACCCGGTGACCGCAGGCGCCCCGCCTCCGTCCCCTTCCACCATGATCGCCTCGCAACTCGGCCTCGCCGGGCTCGGCATGATCCCGGGCGTCGGCGCGCTCACCGGCGTCGTCGACCCGAACCAGGTCGCCGCCGGCGCGGACCGGGTCAAGGCCCTCCTCAGCTCCAGGCTGCGCAACCACGGCGACGTCGAACTGGTCCTCTCCCCGCTGGACACACTCACCCCGGTGTTCCTCGAAGAGCTTGCCGAGGTGGCACGCAAACACCCATGGGTCGTGCTGTTCTTCGACACCTACGAGCGCACCGGACCCATGCTGGACACCTGGCTCCGCGACGTGCTCGGCAGCGAACGCTACGGGGAGTTCCCCGCGAACGTGCTGGTCACCCTCGCCGGGCAGTCGAAGCTGGCCGCCCGCACCTGGGGGGACTGGCACGACCTGGTCACCGACTGGCCGCTGGAGGTCTTCACCGAGACCGAGGCACGCCGCCTCCTCACCGGAAAGGGAGTCACCGACGAGCGGGTCGTCGAGGTGATCCTGCGCCTGTCGGGCCGCCTTCCGGTCCTGGTCTCCACCCTGGCCGAGACACAGCCGGGCACGGTGGAGGAGGTGGAGGAGATCGGAGACCCCAGCGGCACCGCTGTCGAACGGTTCCTCAAGTGGGTGCCCGACCCCGACCACCGGGCTGCCGCCCTGGCCTGCGCGTTCCCGCAGGAACTGGACGAGGACGTGTACCGGGCGGCGGTCGAGGAGGAGGCGGCCGAACTCTTCGGCTGGCTCCGGTCGATGCCCTTCGTCACCGACCGCTCCGGCCACTGCCGCTACCACCAGGTGGTCCGCGGCGCGATGCTGCGCCTGCAGCGCAGGCAGTCCCCGATCCGCTGGGAGCAGCTCCACACCCGGCTGGCCGATGCCTTTCGGCGGCGCCGCGAGCACCTGGAGGAGGCGACCGCTCCGGCCGAGGGGTGGTGGTCGGACGAAACCTGGCGCGGCCACCGCCTGCAGGAGGCTTACCACCGCCTCTGCGCCGACCCCCGCAGAGCGCTCCCGGCCCTGCTCCGGGACCTCGTGGACGCCTACGACCACGACATCACCACCCTTCGCCGTTGGACCACGACCCTGACCGCAGCGGCCCGCGACACGGAGTCCCCGGAGCTGACCCGGCTGTCCGACGAACTCCGGACGGCCCTGGACCAACCCGCCCCCGGCACCGTGGCCCTGACCGCTCTCCTCGCCCGGGCCGCGCTCGCCCCCGAGGGCCGGGTCCTGGCACTGACCCTCCGAGGCAGGGACCACCGCAACGCCGAGGAGTATGCCGAGGCCCTGGCCGACTACACCCGAGCCCTTGCCCTGAACCCGCGGGCCGAGCGCGCCTCCTTCGGCCGGGCCCTGACCCAGCAGCTCACGGGGAGCAATGAAGCGGCGATCGCGGACTACACCCGGACCGTGGAACTCGATCCCCATGACGGCATGAGCCTGGTCAACCGCGGGACGTTGTACCGCGGGGCCGGCAGGTTCGAGGAAGCTCTGGCCGACTTCGAACGTGCGATGGAGATCTTCCCGGGCGATCGCCGAGCGCTCGTCAACCGCGGCACCGTCCATCATGCGATGGGCAGGTACGAGGAAGCCCTGGCCGACTTCACGCGCGCCCTCGCGGCCCAACCCGAGCCCGATTCCTGGACCTTGGTGTACCGAGCGACTGCTTTCGAGGCGCTGGGACGCCATGAGGAGGCGTTCGCCGACCTCGGTCGCGCCATCGAGCTCTCTCCCGATGACTTCTGGGCCTTCACCAACCGTGCTCTCGCCCATCAGAAGCTGGGGCGGTACGAAGAGGCCTTGGCCGATTTCACGCGGGCCGCCGAGCTGAGGCCCCACGACGCCTGGCCGGTTGCCTGGAGGGCCGATATCCACCGGAGGGCACGGCGGTACGAGGATGCGCTGGTGGACTACAGCAGGGCCATCGAGCTCGCCCCGGGCCATGGCTGGAGCCTCACCGGCCGTGGGGACACCCTTCTGTCGCTGGGACGGTACGACGAGGCCCTGACGGACCTCAGCAGTGCCGTCGTACAAGAGCCCGACAGTTCGTGGGTCCTCTACCTGCGCGCGACGGGGTGGATGAAGCTCGGCCGGTTCGATCGGGCTCTCGCCGACTTCGACCGAGTCCACGAGATCAGACCCGACGATCACTGGGTCATCAGGAGGAGGGGTGATTGCCACCGCATGC
This sequence comes from Streptomyces sp. NPDC058289, assembly GCF_042880975.1. Classification (NCBI taxonomy): domain Bacteria; kingdom Bacillati; phylum Actinomycetota; class Actinomycetes; order Kitasatosporales; family Streptomycetaceae; genus Streptomyces; species Streptomyces sp. NPDC058289. Next base: position 19,421 of record NZ_JBHVYI010000046.1, on the reverse strand, counting down.
TGGGCAGGAACGAAGAGGCCCTGGCCGACTACGGTCATGCGGTCGAGCTCTGCCCCACCAGCGCCTCCACGCTGACCTGCCGCGGTCTGACTCACCGTCTGCTCGGTCAGTACGGGGAGGCGCTCGCCGATCTCTTCCCAGCCATCGAACTCGACGCCGATGACGCATGGACCCACTACGAGACGGTGGTGGCCATGGATGCCTTGCGCCGGCCGGGCCGTGAACTCCATCTGGAGCGTGCGGTGGAGCTGTTGGGCTCGCCGGCGGCCCGTGTCCACCCGGTCTCCCAGCGGGGCAACCTCCTGCTCATCCACTGTCTGTGGCCCCGCTGGGAGCAGGCCGAGCAGTACCTCGCGGAGCTTCTGGACACCGCCCCGGCCCCGGGGGAGTTGCGCGAGCTGATCGGTGAACTCCGCAGCCTCGCCGTGGTGATCCCGTCCGCCGAGTCCCGCATCGAGGGGTTCTGCCGGGTACTTGAGGAGCGAATCCTGGCCGCGCCTTCCCCATAGCCCCCTCATGTCCCCACCCCCTGCCCTGCCGGGACCTTCGACGCCGCGCACGGGCAGTCGGGGTGGGGGCGGACCGGGGTGGACTGCCAGTCGAGGGTCGGCAGGGAGGCCTCCCAGCGGGTGGCGGTGGAGGCGGGAAGTTCGCCGTCGAGGAAGGACAGGGCGTGGGCCGCGGCCAGGCCGGCCACTGCGGTGGAGAGTCCCAGGTCGCAGGCGGCGGCGGTGCGGCGGCGGTGGGCCGAGCGCCACTGGACCAGCATGCGCGGCCAGGCCGGGTCCCGCTCGATCCGGTCGCGCTCCATACAGCCGGCGCAGGCCGTGGCTCCGGGCAGGACCAGCGGTCCCACCAGTCCGGTGCCCTCCAGCACCCCCGCGTAGAGGTGCGGGGTGCCGGTGGTGACCCAGTCGGCAGCGGTCTGCGGATCGGGGGCCCAGGACTGCAGGCCGTCCCGGGGTGCGACCACCACCAGGGCGAGCCCCGGCTCCGGCCCCTCGCTCTCCCCGGTCCGCGGCCCGCGTCCGGGGGCCGCGTCGCGGACCGCCGTCCGTGCGGCCTCGGCGCGCAGCCGTCCCACGCTGCCCGGGCCCAGACCGCCGGGCGCCACGTCCGCGGGCTGCGTGCGGCCCCCGTCGAGCACCTCGACCCGGCCGATGCCCGCTCCCGCCAGGACCGAGGCGATCACCGCGCCCACCCTGCCGCTCCCGCGCACCTGAACCCGTATCACCCGGCGGGCGGCGACACCCTGTAAGTCCCCGCCCGGCCGGGGGCGGACCAAGGACAGCGACCCCAGGTCCGGGCCGAGCCGCTCGAGGGCCTCCGGCCGGTCCCGCACCGCCTGGGCGCGGGGGCCGCCCGCCGTGGCGTCGTCGAGCAGCCCGGCCGCCGCCAGCCTCCGCACCACCTCGTCGACCCGGCCGTCCGGGAGCCCCATCCCCTTGCCCTCCGACCGGAGCAGCTCCATGCCCCGCGTCCCGTCGATCAGGTCGAGGAGCGAGCCCGTCGCCGTGTCCACCGGCCCGAGCACCACCGCGTGGGCGGGCGTCACACCGAATTGCACCGTCTGCAGATCCCGCCAGGCCCGTGCCAGCGCCGGCTTCACCTTCGGATACATCGCGGTCCTCCCTCGATTCGCGGTTCGATTCACGCGCCGCATTCCCTGAGGCCGCGTCGCTTTCCGCAAGATTGCCCGGCCGGCGAAAGACCTGCGCAAGTTTGTCCACAGGTGAGGGGTATTAGGTGTATGAAATGAATGACCAGGGTTCTCTGGCTTGTCTCTGGCCCGCCTTCAGCCGGCCGTTCCGCCGACTGCGCAACGGTTCGTGTTCGACCCCGGGAGGGGCGGGACTTCCGCCGTGGCGAGCGGGTACCGTCATGGCGTGTCCGCCGATCCACCGAAGCGCGCCGTCGAAGTCCGCCGGAGCGCGCGCCGCCGAAGGACCGTATCCGCCTACCGCGAGGGTGAGCGTACGGTCGTCCTCATCCCTGCCCGGATGTCCGAGGCGGAGGAGCAGCGCTGGGTGGGCGTCATGCTCGACAAACTGGCGGCGCAGGAGAGCAAGCGCACCTTCGGGGACGCGGAACTCGCCGAGCGCGCCGAGCGTTTGTCCGCGCAGTACTTCAGCGGCCGCGCCCGCCCCCGCACGGTCCGCTGGGTCACCAATCAGAACACCCGCTGGGGCTCCTGCACCCCGGCCGAAGGCAGCATCCGGCTCTCGCACCGCATCCAGGGGATGCCGGAGTACGTCGTCGACTACGTGCTGCTGCACGAGCTGGCGCACCTCCTCGTGCCCGGGCACGGCCCCAGTTTCTGGGAGCTGCTGGAGGCGTACCCGCGCACCGAGCGGGCGCGCGGGTACCTCGAAGGGATCGTCGCCGCGGAACGCCTTCCGAAGGTCCCGGCCGCCCGCGAGGAATGATCCGCATTTGCCCGCTATGCGTCCGGGATGTCACGCCTCGTGATATGTACCGGGTCGGTACCGACTTGGCCGGATGTCCGAGGTTGGCGTTAGCCTGAGCGGCACGCATTCACAGTCGGGATGGGGGACGGTCTTACGTATGGCCAGGGAATTCCAACGCGGTCACAAGGCCAAAATCAGTGATCTGACGGCGGGCACGGACCTCTACGTGGGTGTCCAGATCGCCGGGCCCGGGCTCGCCATCGACATCAGCTGCTTCGGCCTCGACGCCAACGAACAGCTCTCGGACGACCGCTACTTCGTCTTCTTCAACCAGCCGAAGTCGCCGGAGGAGTCCATCCAGCAGCTCGGCGCGCAGGCCGGCGACACGGAATCCTTCCGGGTGACCCTGGACCGCATTCCGGCCGACATCCACAAGCTCTCCTTCGCCGCCTCGATCGACGGCGCCGGGCAGATGTCGCAGATCGGCCCCGGCTACATCCGCGTCGTGGCGGGCGGTGAGGAGGTCGTCCGGTACTCCTTCTCGGGCTCGGAGTTCAGCACCGAGCGCGCACTGATGATCGGCGACTTCTACCTCAAGGACGTATGGCGCTTCGCCGCCGTCGGCCAGGGCTTCGACGGCGGACTCGCCGCGCTGCTCCAGAACTTCGGCGGCGAGGTCGCCGAGGAGGAGCAGCCCGCGCCGCAGGCGCAGGCCCCGGCCGGTGCGCCCGGCTTCGCCCCGCCCCCGCAGGCCGCCGCCCCGGCGCCGTCCTTCGGTGCTCCCGTCCAGGCGCAGCCCCCGGCCCCGGCGCCCTCCTTCGGCGCGCCGCCCCAGGCCCCGGCTCCGGCACAGGTCCCGGCCCCCGCGCCGTACCAGCAGCCCGTCCACGCGGCCCCCACCATGGCCGCACCGATGGGCGCCCCCTTGGCCCCGCCCGCCCCCGCGCCCTACGGGCAGGTTCCGCCGCCCGCCCCGGCCCCCGCGCCGTACGGGCAGCAGCCGCAGCCCTCGTACGGCCAGGTCCCCGGCCAGCAGCAGCCCCCGTACGGCCAGCAGCCCCAGGGCTACGGCCAGCCCCCACAGGCGGTGCCCGCCGCCGGCGCCGGACTCGCCGCCGCCCTCCAGCCGTACAAGGAAGCCCCCACGGGCGTCCGCTGGACCCCGCAGAACCAGCAGCTCATGCGCGTCGACCTGGCCATGGGCGGCCAGGCCGTCCTCGCCCGCCAGGGCAGCATGGTCCTCTACCAGGGCAAGGTCGACTTCAGCTACAAGGGCGCGGGCTTCGCCGGCCGCGTCGTCGGCAACGCCACCGGCCAGGAGATGCAGCTGATGCGCTGCTCCGGCCGCGGGCAGATCTTCCTCGCGGAGAACGGCGCCCACCTGCACGCCATCGAGCTCCAGGGCGACGGCATCTGCGTCTCCGCCGAGAACGTCCTCGCCTTCGACGAGTCGCTGCAGCACGAGATCCGCCGCATCGAGGGCCACGGCATCCCGGGCGGCGCCCTGTTCACCATGCAGTTCCAGGGCACCGGCACGGTGATCGTCAAGACGCACGGCGTGCCCGTCGTCCTGCCCGTCACCCCGACCACCTTCGCGGACAGCAACGCCATCGTCGCGTGGTCCTCGGCCGCCCAGGTGATCATTTCCAGCCAGGTCCGGCTGCGCCGCAACGCCTACCCCGGCCACAGCGGGGAGACCGTGAACCTCCAGTTCCGCGGCGCTCCCGGCAACTTCATCGTCGTCCAGCCGTACGAGGTCTGAGGGAGCCCCACATGAATGCCATGAACTCAATGAACCAGCAGCTCGCGGGCTACGCCCCGACCCCCGTCACGGCCCGCATGGAGAACCACGGCCGCGCGATGCTCAAGGTCGCCATGCAGAGCGGCCAGGACCTCTTCGCGCGCACCGGATCGATGGTCGCCTACGAGGGCTTCGTGCAGTACGAGCCCAACCCGCCGGCCGTCCGCCAGATGGCCTCGCAGTGGCTCACCGGCGAAGGCGCCCCGCTGATGAAGGCCTCCGGCGACGGCCTGCTCTACCTCGCCGACTACGGCGCGGACGTCGTCGTGATCAACCTCAACAACGACTCGCTCTCCGTCAACGGCACCAACCTGCTCGCCTTCGACGCCCACCTCCAGTGGGGCGTCGAGCGGGTCAAGGGCATGGCCAAGTTCGCCGGCCAGGGCCTGTTCAACGTGTCGGTCGCCGGCACCGGCTGGGTCGCGATCACCTCGCGCGGCACGCCGATCGTGGTCGACTGCGGCCGCGGCGAGGACGAGACGTACGTCGACCCCGACGCTCTCGTCGCCTGGTCCCCGAACCTCAAGGTCAAGGGCAAGCGCAGCTTCAAGGCCTCGTCGATGATCGGCCGGGGCAGCGGGGAGGCCTACCAGATGGCCTTCTCCGGCCAGGGCATCGTCGTCGTACAGCCCAGCGAGGACAGCACCGACCGGCTCCGGGCCCGGGGCTGAGGGGGAGAAGACACACCATGCAGAGCTCACTTTTCGCCCACGCCGAGGCGCAGACCCAGGAGCGGTACGCCGTCCAGAACCCGCAGCTGCTGCGGGTCTCGCTGAGCGGCTCCGACGACGTGCTCGCCCGCAAGGGCGCGATGGTCGCCTACCAGGGGATCATCGACTTCGACGGGGAGTACCAGAGCACCACCCAGCGCAATGCCCGCGCCCGCACCGGTGAGGGCCTCGACCTGATGCGCTGCTCCGGACAGGGCACGGTCTACCTGGCCAACCTGGCGCAGTACGTCCACGTCGTGGACGTGGACCAGGACGGCCTCACGGTCGACAGCAGCTACGTGCTGGCCCTGGATTCCACCCTGCACACCGAGGCCATCGCGGTGGACAGCCAGTACGGGATCTCCGGCTCCGGCAAGTACCAGCTCAACATCACCGGCCGCGGCAAGGTCGCGCTGATGACCTCCGGGCAGCCGCTGATGATGCAGGTCACGCCCGACAAGTACGTCAACGCCGACGCGGACGCCATCGTCGCCTGGTCCACCTCGCTGCGCGTGCAGATGCAGGCCCAGACGCACTCCACCGGCGTCTGGCGGCGGCGCGGCAACACCGGCGAGGGCTGGGAGCTGAGCTTCCTCGGCACCGGTTTTGCCCTGGTCCAGCCCAGCGAGGCGCTCCCGCCGCAGAACGCCCAGATCGGGCAGGGCGCGGCCGCGCAGTTCGGCATGGGCCAGCACGGCGCCCACGCGCAGAACCAGAACAACGCCTGGAACTGACCAGGACACGGACGGACGACGGACGGAAAGGGGCGGCCCCGCATCGGCGGGGCCGCCCCTCCCTCCTGTTCCTGCCGGCTCAGAGCCGCGCCAGGGTCGCCTCCAGCAGCCGCACCACCGAGGTGTCGGCCACCTCCGCCACCTCGGCGTACGAGAACCAGCGCAGGTCCAGCGACTCGTCGCTGATCGCTTCGACGGCCCCCGAGGGCGCCAGCACCGCGTACTGCACGTCCAGGTGCCAGTTGCACGGAGCCGGGATCGGGTGCCGGTCCAGGCGCACCGGACCGCCGGGCAGCAGGGTCAGCCCGGCGCTGATGCCGGACTCCTCGCGGGCCTCGCGCATGGCCGCATCGGCGAGGGTGGCATCACCCGGCTCGCAGTGCCCGCCCATCTGGAGCCACATGCCCAGCTTCTTGTGCAGGGTCAGCAGAACGCGCTCGCGCTCCGGGTCGATCACCAGCGCGCTGCCGGTGACGTGGCCCGCCTGGCAGGGCTTGTAGACCCCGTCGGGATGGGCCGCGAGGTGCTCCAGGTAGACGTCGCGCAGCTCGGGCTGGCCCTCGTCGTCTTTGAGGCCTTTGAGTACGAGGACCGCGTCTTCGTGCAAGGTCACTTCTTGTCGTCGCCGTTCTCGTCGTTCTTGTCGGTCTCGTCGTTCTTGCTGTCGTCCTGCTCGCGCTTCCGGGCGGCCTCGCCCAGCATCTTGTCGATCTCGGAGAAGTCCAGCTGCTCGCGGTGCACGAACCCGTCCGGGTCGTCCAGGTCGGAAGCGGTCGGCAGCATGTCCGGGTGCTCCCAGAGCCCGTCGCGCCCGTCCACGCCGCGGGCGTCGGTGAGCGAGGCCCACAGCCGCGAAGCGTCGCGCAGCCGGCGCGGCCGCAGCTCCAGCCCGATCAGCGTCGCGAAGGTCTGCTCCGCCGGGCCGCCCGAGGCGCGCCGCCGGCGCATGGTCTCGCGCATGGCGTCCGCCGAGGTCAGCCGGGGCTTGGCGGCCTCGTGCACGACCGCGTCCACCCAGCCCTCGACCAGCGCGAGCGCCGTCTCCAGACGGGCCAGCGCGGCCTTCTGCTCGGGGGTGTCCTGCGGCTGGAACATGCCGCCCTGGAGGGCTTCCTGAAGCTGCTCAGGGTTCGACGGGTCGAGCTGGCCGACCACCTCCTCCAGCTTCGAGGTGTCGACCTTGATGCCCCGCGCGTACCCCTCGACCGCGCCGAAGAGGTGCGAGCGCAGCCACGGCACGTGCGCGAAGAGCCGTGCGTGGGCGGCCTCGCGCAGCGCCAGGTACAGCCGGACCTCGTCGGAGGAGACGCCCAGGTCCTTGCCGAAGCTCTCGATGTTCAGCGGCAGCAGGGCGGCCTTGCCGGCCGGGCCCAGCGGGAGCCCGACGTCGGTCGAGCCGACGACCTCGCCCGCGAGGGTGCCCACGGCCTGGCCGATCTGCTGGCCGAACATGGCCCCGCCCATGGAGCGCATCATGCCGAGCAGCGGGCCCGCCATGGCCTGCATCTCCTCGGGCAGGACGCCGCCCATGGCCGCGCCGACGCGCTCGGCGACCGGGTCCACGAGCTCCTTCCACACCGGCAGGGTCGCCTCGACCCATTCGGCGCGGCTCCACGCCACGGCCGTGGCGGCACCGGACGGCAGCGAGGTGACGCCGTCGAGCCAGTGGTCGGCGAGGCGCACGGCCTCCTCGACCGCCGACTTCTCGGCGATGCCCACACTGGCGTCCTTGACCCCGTCCGAGGTGCCCTGGGCGACGGTCTGGCGGGCGATGTCCTTGGCCATGTCCCAGTTGACCGGACCGCCCTCGTAGCTCAGCATCTGGCCGATCTGCTGGAAGGCGGCGCCGAGGTCGTTCGGGTTCATGGAACCGAACATGGCCGCGAAGGGGTTGTCCGCGTCGCCGGGACCGCCGGAGCCGCCGGGCAGGCCCGTGCCGAACCCGAACGGATTCGGGCCGCTCTGACCGCCCTGGTTGCCCTTCTTCTTGCCCTCGTCGCCGTTGTCCGGCTCCTCGGGCGGAAGGCCGAATCCGAATGGGGTGTCGCTCACGGGTTTCCTCGGCTCGTAGGGCCGCCGGCGGGAGCCGACGGGCATTGGGTTCGACAACACCACCCAGCGTAGACACCAGACCCGCTTCCGGGCTCGGTGCTCCGCTGACTCCTGCGCTGCGGCAGGATGGACATCGACTGGTGGGTGCGCGTCACGGTGCGTCCCTACTGAAGACAACCGCTGGAGACGCCTGGTGAGTTCCCCAGATCCGCACGCTTTGGACGAGCAGGGCCCGGAAAACCGCCCTGAGCACGGCGAGGACGCCCAGGGCGTTCGCCGGACGCGAAACCCGGGCGGTTCCGCGCGCCGAGGCCCCGTGATCGCCGTGACCGGCGCCGCCTCGGGGGTGGGGGCGGCCCTGGTGGCCAGGCTGGCCGCGTCCGAGGAGGTCAAGCAGGTCGTCGCCATCGACGAGCGGCGCGGGGACTGCACGGACGCGCAGTGGCACCTCCTGGACGTACGGGACCCCGCGATCGCGGAGAAACTGCGCGGCGCGGACGTCGTGGTGCACCTGGCCCTCGACCTCGATCTCGAGACGGACCCGGCGGCCCGTACGGCCTACAACGTGCGGGGGACCCAGACCGTGCTCACCGCCGCCGCGGCGGCCGGAGTGCACCGGGTCGTGCTCTGCACCTCGGCCATGGTCTACGGGGCCCTGCCGGACAACGACATCCCGCTCTCCGAGGACGCCGAGCTGCGGGCCACCGCCGAGGCGACCGGGGTCGGCGACCTGCTGGAGATCGAGCGGCTGGGCCGCCGGGCTCCGCGCGCGCACCCCGGCCTGAACGTCACCGTGGTCCGCCCGGCCGTACTGGTCGGCGGCACGGACACCGCGCTGACCCGGTACTTCGAGTCCCCGCGCCTGCTGGTGGTGGCGGGCTCCCGCCCGACCTGGCAGTTCTGCCACGTCGAGGACCTGGTCAGCGCACTGGAGTACGCGGCCCTGGAGAAGGTCGAAGGCGAGCTCGCGGTCGGCTGCGAGGGCTGGCTCGAACAGGAGGAGGTCGAGGAGCTGAGCGGCATCCGCCGCATGGAGCTCCCGTCGGCCGTGGCCCTGGGCGCGGCGGCCAGGCTGCACCGGATCGGCCTCACCCCGTCCCCGGCCGGGGACCTCGCGTACACGATGCACCCGTGGGTGGTCAGCGTCAGCAGGCTGCACGCGGCGGGATGGCGGCCGCGCTGGACCAACGAGGAGGTGCTCGCGGAACTCCTCCAAGAGGTCGCGGGCCGGCACACCGTCGCGGGGCGCCGGCTGGGCCGCAAGGACGCCACGGCGGCGGGGGCCGCGGGCGCGACGGTCGCGCTGCTCGGCGCCGCCGCCGCGATCCGCGCTGCGCGCCGCCGCCGGGGCATCTGACCCCGGGCGGGGCCGGGACGCGGCCCCGGGTGCGGCACCCGGGGCCGGCCTGCCCGTGCGGCCGGGCTCGGTGCTTCCGCCCGCGCCGCCACCAGGCCGTATCTGTAGGAGGCTCCCAAGGGGGCCGGTGGGGCCCTGGTGAAACTGCTATTCCGCCGGGTCGGCGGCTAGGGCACGATGGAAGGTATGGCACCGCACTTCGACCACCCCGGCGAGAACGCCGCTCCGGACCCGATCCGGCTGCTCGAAATCCGTGAAACCCCGCTCTCGATCGACGAGGTCTTCCAGGCCGTCGGCGACGATGCGACGGGCGGTACGACGCTCTTCGTCGGCACGGTGCGCAACCACGACAGCGGGGCGGACGTCGACCAGCTCGGCTACTCCTGCCACCCCTCGGCCGAGGCGGAGATGCGCCGCGTCGCCGAGCGGGTCGTGGAGAAGTACCCCGTCCGCGCCCTCGCGGCCGTCCACCGCATCGGCGACCTGGCCGTCGGCGACCTCGCGGTGATCGTCGCCGTCTCCTGCCCGCACCGCGGCGAGGCCTTCGAGGCAGCCCGGATGCTGATCGACGATCTCAAGCACGAGGTCCCGATCTGGAAGCACCAGACGTTCGCGGACGGTACGGAGGAGTGGGTCGGCGCCTGCTGAGGCAAGGGCCGGGGGCCGCCGGTTGCCCCGTTCGGACGCGCAACACGCCCTCGATTTGCGTAACCCCCTCCCGGGCAGCAGCGTTGAAGCCACCAACAACACGTAATTCGGGGTAGGGAGACACGCCCATGGCGTCTTTGGCGTGGTTGCTGATTCCGCTGTTCGCCGCGATCGGAGCGGCGATATGGGGCAGCTGGGCGGCACGCGACCGCACGACCGGTGACATATCCGAGCTCGCGGGCTACGCGCGGTTCCGTGAGGCCATGGGCCAGAGCGAGCCGGGCGCGGCGAAGGCGGACGCGGACGCACAGCGCAAGAAGGACACCGTGGACTCCGTCTGACGCGGCGCCGGGCCCCGTACGGACCGGCCCCGGGGGCCGCTCGTCAGGGCCGTCACGTACTGTCGATCCATGCCACGCCGCACTGCGACGATGCTCGCCTCCACCCTCATGCTCTTCGCGCTGCTCTGCGTGGGAGTGTTCATGAAGGCCCCGTACTCCGAGATGAGTCCGGGCCCGACGGTGAACACGCTCGGGGACTCGCACGGCGAGCCCGTCCTGAACATCTCGGGGCACAAGACGTACCCGACCACCGGGCACCTGAACATGACGACGGTCCGCGTCACCGGTGCGGACTACGACATGAACCTGCTGGAGGCCGTGTACGGCTGGGCCGCGGGTGACAACATCGTCGTACCGCACGAGAACCTGTACCCGGACGGCAAGACGGAGCAGGAGTCCACGCAGGAGAACGCCGAGGAGTTCAGCCAGTCGCAGGAGAGCGCCAAGGTGGCCGCCCTCAAGCAGATCGGCATCCCGGTCGCCGCCCGCGTGATCGTCGCCTCCGTGGTCAAGGACAGCCCCTCCGAGGGCAAGCTGCATGCCGGAGACGTCATCAAGGCCGTGGACGGGACCCCCGTCAACGCTCCCGAGGACGTGGCCAAGCTGGTCACCAAGCACAAGCCCGGCGAGCCGGTCGAGTTCACCATCGTGCCCGCGGCCGAGGCCGCCGAGGCCGAGAAGGCGCACCGCGAGCCCACCGGCACGACGAAGGTCGCGATCACCGCGGGCAAGGCGGAGGGCGACGGTCACGCCATCGTCGGCATCCGGGCCGGCACCGACCACACCTTCCCGTTCACCATCGACATCAAGCTCGCCGACGTCGGCGGCCCCAGCGCCGGGCTGATGTTCGCGCTCGGCATCGTCGACAAGCTCACCCCGGAGAACCTGACCGGCGGCAAGTTCGTCGCCGGCACCGGCACCATCGACGACGCGGGCAAGGTCGGCCCGATCGGCGGCATCCAGATGAAGACCATCGGCGCCCGCCAGGCCGGTGCCCAGTACTTCCTGACGCCCGCCGAGAACTGCGCCTCCGCCGCGGGCGACGTGCCCGACGGGCTGACGCTCGTGAAGGTCTCCACCATCGACGACGCCGTGAAGGCGCTGGAGAAGATCAGCAAGGGGGACACGGCCGGACTGACGCAGTGCGCCAAGTCCTGACCGTGTCCGCGGCGGCGATGGCGCCCTTGCCGCCCTGGCCTGCCGTCGCCGGCTAGTCGAGGAAGGTCGCGGCCAGTGCCTCGGCGAGCCCCGGCACCAGCGTCGCGCCGGTCAGCACCTCGTTCGCCGAGTCCTTGTCCCGCAGTCGTACGGCCGACTCCCGCGATCCGTCCCGCAGGACGCCCACGGTCAGCCGCACCTCCTGGCGCTCCGGGTGGGTGGCGACCCACTTGGTGAGCTGCTTGTCGGTGAGCCCCTCCGGTACGGAGGACTCGGCGGACGGCGGCAGCATCAGCCGCTCCACGGTCAGCGCGCAGCCGAGGATCGAGGCGGGCCAGGCGATGGTCCCCAGGAACTTGTCCAGCGGGGTTCCGGCCGGCACCTCGTCCTGCTCGATCGGGGTGAGCTGGTTCTTGCCCGTGTCGTCCTGGTCGAGGCCGAGCTGGCGGGCGACGCCCGGAGCCTCCTTGCGCAGCTTGGCCGTGTCGACCAGGGCGAAGAGCCGGGCGGGCTTGTCCCAGCCGAGGGTGGAGGCGTACTCGTCGATTTCGAGGACGGCACGGGTCAGCGGGCTTGCCGCCATAGGGGTGCCGGGGGACGGCGAAAGGTTGGACATGGGCAACATCCTGCCTCCTTTCCACCGGATACCGGGAACTGACTAAAGCCTCAGTAAGTTGCATGAGTGGGCTCTACGATCGGGGGCCCATGCTTTGAAAAATCTCAGCATCACTTACACACAGCGACTTTCGAGGTGCGCACCTTGGCTTTCCAGATGCCGGACCGCGGCGGAGGCCCCTCCGGGCCACGGATGAGAGTCGGCCGCCCGTCCCGGCGCGCCCGGACTCTTCTGATGACCTTGGGCGTGCTGGCCGTCCTGGCCATGGCGTTCATCATGTTCGCCGGCTTCTGGACGGACTGGCTCTGGTTCCGCTCCGTCAACTACTCCACCGTCTTCACCACCACCCTGTGGACCAAGGTCGGCCTCTTCGCCGTCTTCGGCCTCGTGATGGCCGGTGCCGTCGGGCTGAACATCTGGCTGGCCCACCGGCTGCGGCCGCCGCTCAGCGCGATGTCGATGGAGCAGCAGAGCCTCGACCGCTACCGGATGACCGTCGCGCCGTACCGCAGGTGGCTGCTGCTCGGCATCGCCGCACTGGTCGGCCTGATCGCGGGCGCCTCGGCGGCGGGCCAGTGGAAGACCTGGCTGATGTACGTGAACGGGGTGCCCTTCGGCACGAAGGACCCCCAGTTCAACCTGGACGTGTCGTTCTACACCTTCGACCTGCCCTGGTACCGCTTCCTGCTCGGCTTCGGCTTCGCCGCCGTCGTGCTCTCGGTGATCGCCGCCGCCGTCGTGCACTACCTCTACGGGGGACTGCGCGTCACCAGCCCGGGTGCGCGGGCCACCGCCGCGGCGACCGGCCACCTGTCGGTGCTGCTCGGCCTCTTCGTCACGCTCAAGGCGGTCGCGTACTGGCTCGACCGGTACGGCCTCGCCGTGAAGTCCAGCGACTTCAAGGCCGCTGACAACTGGACCGGCCTGCGCTACGTCGATGCCAACGCGTACCTGCCGGCCAAGACGATCCTCGTCGCCATCGCGGCGATCTGCGCGGTGCTGTTCTTCGCGACGCTGTGGCGCCGCACCTGGCAGCTCCCGGTCATCGGCTTCGGCCTGATGGTGCTCTCGGCGATCCTGATCGGCGGGCTGTACCCGGCGATCGTGCAGAAGTTCCAGGTCCAGCCGAACGAGCAGGCCAAGGAATCCCCGTACGTCCAGAAGAACATCAAGGCGACGCGCGACGCCTACGGGGTCGCCGACGCCTCCGTCACGGACTACCCGGGTCTGCCGGACCCCAAGGCGGACAAGAAGGTGCTCCGCCAGGACGCCAACACCACGGCGAGCATCCGGCTGCTCGACCCGAACATCGTGTCCCCGGCCTTCCAGCAGCTCCAGCAGAACAAGGGCTACTACGGTTTCCCGGCCACGCTGGCGGTCGACCGGTACAAGGGCCAGGACACGGTCATCGGGCTCCGTGAGATCAACCTCGCGGGCATCCCGAAGAACAACTGGATCAACGACCACTTCCGTTACACCCACGGATTCGGTGTGGTCGCGGCCAAGGGCACCGAGGTGGCCCCGGGCGGGCAGCCCCTGTTCACCGAGTCGGGCCTGCCGGCGCAGGGCGACCTCGGGACGTACGAGCAGCGGATCTACTACGGCGAGCAGACGAAGCAGTACTCGATCGTCGGCGGACCGCAGAAGGAGCTCGACTACGCCAACGACTCGGGCGAGAAGGAGACCACCTACCAGGGCGACAGCGGGGTGAGCCTGGGCAACCCGGTGAACCGGGCCGCGTACGCCCTGGCCTTCAGCGAGCCGCAGATCCTCTACTCCGGTGCCATCGACGACAAGTCGAAGATCCTCTACAACCGCACGCCCAAGGCACGGGTCGAGGCCGTCGCCCCGTGGCTGACGATCGACGGAGCCGTGTACCCGGCGGTGATCGACGGCCGGGTCCAGTGGATCGTGGACGCCTACACCACCACCAACGGCTACCCCTACGCGTCCCGCACCCAGCTCGGGGACACGACGGCGGACTCGCTGACCAACTCCCAGCGTGCCGTGGTCGCGCAGGAGAACCAGGTCAACTACATCCGGAACTCGGTGAAGGCCACCGTCGACGCCTACGACGGCACGGTGAAGCTGTACCAGTGGGACAGCAAGGACCCGGTCCTCAAGACGTGGATGAAGGCCTTCCCCGGCACGGTGAAGGCCAAGAAGGAGATCTCGCCGGCCCTGATGGAGCACCTGCGCTACCCGCAGGACCTCTTCAAGGTCCAGCGTGAGCTGCTGACCCGCTACCACGTCACGGACCCGCAGACCTTCCTCAGCGGCAGCGAGGTCTGGGCGGTGCCGGACGACCCGACCACCAAGGCGGGGACGGCGGTCCCACCGTACTACCTCTCCATGAAGATGCCGGGCCAGAAGGATCCCAACCAGGCCTTCTCGCTCACCACGACGCTCACGCCGAACGGCAGGGACAACCTGAGCGCCTTCATGGCGGTCAACGCCGATCCCACCACCGCCGACTACGGCAAGATCCAGCTGCTGAAGCTGCCCACCCAGAACCCGGTGGACGGTCCGAAGCTCGTCCAGGCGAGATTCAACTCCAAGCCGGAGATCGCCCAGGAGATCAACATCCTGAGCCGGGGCGATTCCCAGGTGGAGTACGGCAACCTGCTCACGGTCCCGCTCGACAAGGGAATGCTCTACGTCGAGCCGGTGTACGTGCGCGGCGGCGGCCTCAAGTACCCGCTCCTGAAGAAGGTCCTGGTGACCTACGGGGACCAGACGGCCTTCGAGGACACGCTGGAGAAGGCGCTGAACGTGGTGTTCGGGGCCGAGTCGGCGACCACCCCGCCGACCACCCCGCCGGGCGACGGGACCACCACCCCGCCGCCGACCAGCCAGGACCCGACGGTCAAGGCGGCCCTGGCCGATGCGCAGAAGGCGGTCGAGGACGCCGACAAGGCGCTCAAGGCCGGCGACTGGGCGGCGTACGGCAAGGCCCAGAGCGATCTGCAGGCCGCGCTGAAGCGGGCGATCGACGCCGAGGCGAAGGTGACGGCGCCCGCGCCGACGCCCAGCGGATAGCGGTAATGGTTCCACCCCGCGTCGTGCTACTGTTGGTTTACCGACGCGGGGTGGAGCAGCTCGGTAGCTCGCTGGGCTCATAACCCAGAGGTCGCAGGTTCAAATCCTGTCCCCGCTACTGAAGACGAAGGCCCGGATCCGATGGATCCGGGCCTTCGTCATGCCCAATCGAGTTTTTCGCCGACGCGGGGTCACTGGGATGGGTGAGTTGGGGTGTGAGCGTGTTTGACTTGTCTCTCTGTGGGCATGTCGACAAAACGCTGTAGTGACCTCACTCACTGCGACATACCAGGTGTACGCGGGTAGCAGGTGATGCGACGATGGGATTTATGGGGGACAGGTCAACTCTGCTGGAGACAGGGCGGTTTGTGAGGGCGGACTCCGAATCGGATGCGGAGGCCGATGGGGCGGCTCAGGCCGTTGACGTGCGGACCGCGATGACCACGCGGCCGGTACGGACCACGGCCGCGGCGCCGACCACGCCGGACGTATCGGACGTGTCAGTCGATGCGATGTTCGACGACGCGGTCTTCGCGCTGACCGACGCTGCCAGCGACGCCGAGCTGGAGGCCCGTCACCGGGTCGCCGCCGACAAGGGGGACCCGGGCGCGATGAGCGTACTGGGTGCCCTCCTGCTGCGCCGCGGCGACCTCGCCGGAGCCGAGCCCTACCTGCGCGGGGCGACCGGGGAGGGCGACCGCGCGGCCGCGAACAACCTGGGCGTACTGCTGCACCAGCGCGGCTACCCCGAGGAGGCCGCCGGCTGGTGGCGCGTGGCCGCCGTGGCCGGATCCGCTCCCGCCGCGCACGCCCTGGGCCGCCACTACCGCGAGCGCGGCGACGAGCCCGCCGCCGAGTACTGGATGCGTCAGGCGGCGGAATCCGGCCATGCCCTGGGGGCCTACGGCCTCGCCGACCTGCTGGAGCACCGCGGGGACAACGGTGTCGAGCGGTGGTTCCGCGCTGCCGCGGAGCAGGGGCACCGCGAGGCCGCGTACCGGCTGGCCCGGCACCTGCGCAAGGGCGACCCGGCCGAGGCCGAGCAGTGGTACCGGCAGGCCGCCGCGCGCGGCCACCGGCGCGCCGGGCTGCACCTGGGCGCGCTGCTGGAGGCGCGCGGGGAACTGAAGGAGGCCGGGCGCTGGTACCTCACCTCCGCCAAGCAGGGCGAGGCGCGGGCGGCCTGCGCCCTCGGCTTCCTGCTGCGCGACGCCGGTGACGAGGAGAACGCGGCCACCTGGTGGCTGCGGGCCGCGCAGGACGGCGACGGCAACGCGGCGAACGCGCTGGGCGCCCTGCACGCCGCGCGCGGCGAGACCCAGACGGCGGAGAAGTGGTACCGGGCCGCGATGGACGCGGGCGACCAGAACGGGGCGTACAACCTCGCGCTGCTCTGCGCCGCGCAGGAGCGGACGGGACCGGCCGAGCAGTGGTACCGCCGCGCCGCGTACGCGGGACACCGCGAGGCGGCCAACGCGCTGGCCATCCTGCTGCTCCAGGGCGGTGACGCGGAGGGTGCGGAGCCGTGGTTCTCGAAGGCGGCGGAGGCGGGGAGCGTGGACGCCGCCTTCAACCTCGGCATCCTCTTCGCCAGCCGGGACGAGGACCGGACGGCCCTGAAGTGGTACGAGCGGGCGGCCTCGGCGGGACACACCGACGCGGCGCTCCAGGTCGGCATCGCGCTGGTCCGCGACGGCGAGGAGCGGGCGGCGGAACGGCACCTGCGCTGCGCGGCCGGCGGCGGCAGTGCGGAGGCCGCCTTCCGGCTGGCCGCGCTGCTGGAGTCGCTGGCGCCGCCGCCGGAGCCGGTGGCGCTGGGCGAGTCGGTGGGCGGAGCCGCGCGCACCGAGAGCGAGGAGTGGTACGAGCGGGCCGCGGAGCTGGGGCACCGGCGTGCGCAGGTCCGGGTCGGGATGCTGGCCGCCGCGCGGGGCGAGCTGGGGGCCGCGGCGCGGTGGTACCGGGAGGCGGCGGAGGCCGGCTCCCGCAACGGTGCGTTCAACCTGGGGCTGCTGCTGGCGCGCGAGGGCAACGAGCCCGAGGCGGCGCTGTGGTGGACCCGGGCGGCGGTGGCCGGGCACGGGCGGGCGGCGCTGCGGCTGGGACTGCTCGCGGCCCGGCAGGGAGACCTGACGGAGGGTCAGAAATGGTGCGTGCGCGCCATGGAACTGGGCCCTGCGGAGGTCTCCGAACGGGCTGCCCGACTGCGCGAAGCGCTGGCCGAGGAGCTATCCGCGTAGACCCCTGGTTAACCGATTTGCATCTGCTCGCCACGCTCGCGTAGAGTCAGGTTTACCGACGCGGGGTGGAGCAGCTCGGTAGCTCGCTGGGCTCATAACCCAGAGGTCGCAGGTTCAAATCCTGTCCCCGCTACTGAAGAACCGAAGGCCCGGATCCCCTGGATCCGGGCCTTCGGTCGTTCCTGAAGGCGAACGGGAACGAAGGAGGCCGGGAGCTCATCGAGTTCCCGGCCTCCTTCGTTGCCTTCGTTCGTCAGGCCCCGGCGCAGTTCGGGCACACCCCGCGGTACGTGACCTCGACCGCCGACACCACGAAGCCGAAGCGTTCGGTGTCCGGCAGGTCGGCCAGCGGGTTGCCCGCCGGGTGCACGTCGCGGATCGCCCCGCACTGGGCGCACACCAGGTGCTGGTGGGGGCGGTGGGCGTTCGGGTCGTACCGCTTGGCGCGCCGGTCCGTGGACACCTCCAGGACCTCGCCCAGCGTGACGAGCTCGCCCAGGGTGTTGTAGACGGTCGCGCGGGAGATCTCCGGCAGCCTGTCCACGGCGCGCGCATGTACCTCGTCGGCCGTCAGGTGAACGTGGTCACCGTCGAGCACCTCGGCCACGACGCGCCGCTGTGCGGTCATGCGCCATCCGCGTCCGCGAAGTCGTTCCAGGAGGTCACTCATACCGCCAGCCTAACAGCGAGGGGACTTGGTGTAACTCCCGAACGTGTGTCGATTTGGATGCTTACTTGACTTAGACAAAGTCCATCGTAGGATCGGTTACGTTAGGGCGCAGGACAGGTTTGCAGCAAATTTACGCAGGAGGCGCACGTGACGCAGGGACCGCTCACCACGGAGGCCGGAGCTCCGGTCGCTGACAACCAGAACAGCGAGACCGCCGGCATCGGCGGCCCCGTTCTGGTTCAGGACCAGCTGCTGCTGGAGAAGCTCGCGCACTTCAACCGCGAGCGCATCCCGGAGCGCGTGGTGCACGCCCGTGGCGCCGGTGCCTACGGCACGTTCACGCTGACTCGTGACGTCTCGCAGTGGACCCGGGCGAAGTTCCTGTCCGAGGTCGGCAAGGAGACCGAGACCTTCCTGCGGTTCTCCACCGTCGCCGGCAACCTCGGCTCCGCCGACGCCGTGCGCGACCCCCGCGGCTGGGCGCTGAAGTTCTACACCGAAGAGGGCAACTACGACCTCGTCGGCAACAACACCCCGGTGTTCTTCATCAAGGACGCCATCAAGTTCCCCGACTTCATCCACACCCAGAAACGCGACCCGTACACGGGCTCGCAGGAGGCGGACAACGTCTGGGACTTCTGGGGTCTGTCGCCCGAGTCCACCCACCAGGTGACCTGGCTGTTCGGTGACCGCGGCATCCCGGCGTCCTACCGCCACATGAACGGCTTCGGTTCGCACACGTTCCAGTGGAACAACGAGGCCGGCGAGGTCTTCTGGGTCAAGTACCACTTCAAGACCGACCAGGGCATCAAGAACCTCACCCAGGCCGAGGCCAACCAGCTCGCCGGTGAGGACCCCGACTCGCACCAGCGCGACCTGCGCGAGTCCATCGAGCGCGGCGACTTCCCGTCCTGGACCGTGCAGGTCCAGATCATGCCGGCGGCCGAGGCGGCCGACTACCGCTTCAACCCGTTCGACCTCACCAAGGTGTGGCCGCACGCGGACTACCCGCTGATCGAGATCGGCAAGCTGGAGCTCAACCGCAACCCGGAGAACGTCTTCGCCGAGGTCGAGCAGAGCATATTCAGTCCGGCCCATTTCGTCCCCGGCATCGGTCCGTCCCCGGACAAGATGCTCCAGGGCCGTCTCTTCGGCTATGGCGACGCCCACCGCTACCGCGTCGGCATCAACGCCGACCACCTGCCGGTGAACCGTCCGCACGCCACCGAGGCGCGCACCAACTCCCGCGACGGCCACCTGTACGACGGCCGCCACAAGGGCGCGAAGAACTACGAGCCGAACAGCTTCGGCGGCCCGCACCAGACGGACCGTCCGCTGTGGCAGCCGGTCGCGCTGACGGGCGGCACGGGCAACCACGCCGCGCCCGTCCACAGCGAGGACAACGACTTCGTCCAGGCGGGCAACCTCTACCGCCTGTACTCGGAGGACGAGAAGACCCGTCTGATCGAGAACCTCTCGGGCTTCATCGCCAAGGTCTCCCGCGACGACATCGTCGAGCGTGCGATCAACAACTTCCGTCAGGCGGACGGTGACTTCGGCAAGCGTCTGGACGCCGCGGTCCAGGCCCTCCGCGCCTGATCGACGCCTTGCCGTAGCAGGCCGACGGGCCGGTGCTCCCCATGAGGG